>CALDOI010000245.1 GCA_937912115.1 uncultured Bacteroidota bacterium
GTATAAAGAATATCGAATTTACTCGAAAAATGACGGTAAAGTCCAGGTTCGCTAATCCCGATTGAGTTTGCCAGGTTTTTAATGGTAAATCCCTGAATTCCCTTTTCATCGATAAGTTTGATGGAATCTTTTACTATTTGTTGTTGACGATCGGATAACATAGATAAGTTAGTTAGTATTCGCTCGCAAAAGTAATACAAATTTATAATTTGTCAAGTGTTTTGAATAAAATTTTAATTTTTTTAACAAAATAAATTTATATTAACATGATAGTGTGTGTTATCAAATTCTAGTCGCGCATTACTGGGGAATGGTGTAGACATCCGTTATGATTTGCAATGCGCTTGCCTGATATGGATATGAAAGCGTAGTTGAAAACCTGAGCCTAGAGGAGGTAATTTCCTTTAGGTTTGATTCCACATCCTTATTATCCTGTTTGTGGAGGCGTTATATTTTGTTTTGTTTTTTTTCATTAAAGAGCTTGTTTAATTTGGATTATATTACTAATACCAGATACCAAAATTATAAATTTTTGTTAAAAAATTGTAAAAACAGTTGCAGGTTAGTTAATGTTTACTAACTTTGCTGAATTATCATAGATTTGAGATAATGATGAATAAATAAAAAATAAAACGTGTAAGACTGATGAGGTTATTTTTTGGCTTTTTGAAAAAGTCATTTTTTTAGATCCGTCGCGTTAGTTAGTATTAACTATTAAAGAGAATAAAACATGAAAAAGGCAATAATTATAAGTTTAGTTTTAATCGGGTCGGTGATGTTTGCCAACGCACAGGAATGGCAAACTGATTTTACTCAGGCAAAGGAAAAAGCTAGAAAGGAAAATAAAATTATCATTTTGGTTTTTCAGGGTTCTGATTGGTGCGCTCCTTGTATGAAATTAGATTCTGAAATTTGGAGCACTGACGTGTTTAAGTCTTATGCAGATGAGCATTTTGTTATGCTATTAGCTGATTTTCCAAAAAAAAAGAAAAATGCCCTAACAACTGTACAACAGGATAAGAACAATAAACTTGCTGAAACTTATAACAAAGGAGGATTCTTCCCCCTGGTAGTTGTATTAGATAAGGATGGAAATGTAATGGGTCAGACAGGTTATAAAAAGATAACACCTAACGAGTATATAATACATCTAAATACCTTTAAACATTAAAAATTTGAACAAATACCTGATTGTTGGATTTGCGTTACTGCTTTCCTTAAATACTTTTACGCAGCAAATTTTCAAGCATACCATAAAATTAATGGGAAGCCGGTTTGAAATTACTGTTGTTGCAAATGATTCTATAAAGGCAGCTGAATATACCGATATTGCCATAAGCGAGATAAACCGAATTGAAAACATGATTTCTTCCTGGGATCCGAACTCACAAACCTCAGAAATAAATAAAAATTCAGGCATTAAGCCTGTTAAAGTTGACAACGAATTACTCCAACTTATTGAACGGGCAATAGTTATTTCAAAACTCACTGATGGAGCGTTTGATATTAGTTATGCTTCGATGGATAGAATATGGAAGTTTGATGGAAGTATGTCTTCGATGCCATCTGATGAGGAAGTTAAATCTTCTGTAGCAAAAGTTGGATACCAAAACATTATAATCGACAAAGAAAACTCAACTGTTTTTCTTAAACTGCCCGGAATGAAAATAGGTTTTGGTGCTATTGGCAAGGGATATGCTGCTGACATGGCTAAAGCACTTCTAATTAAAAAAGGAGTTATTGCAGGAATTATAAATGCATCCGGCGATATGAATACCTGGGGAAAACAACCTAACGGAGAATACTGGAAAGTCGGTATTACAAATCCTCTTAATAAAAGCAAAGTAATGGCTTTGCTTCCGATAGATGAAGGAGCTGTTGTTACTTCCGGCGATTACGAAAAGCATGTTACCATTAACGGAAAGCGATACACCCATATTATTGATCCAAGAACAGGGTTTCCTTCCATTGGAATTATTAGTGTTACCGTTTTTGCCCCAAAGGCAGAGTTGGCCGATGCATTGGCAACCTCGGTTTTTGTAATGGGAACAAATGTTGGTTTAAACCTAATTAATCAATTACCGAACATAGAATGTATTATTATCGACGAGATGGGTAATATACATAAATCAAGTAATATTAAAATAGATAAAAATGGTTAAGAAAATTGTCTTATTAAGTCTGTTAACCTGGCTCTTAAGTTCTTGTGTAGCAGTAAAAGAATATGGAAAAGTTAATATTAATGACCCTGATATGGCACTAGCTTCAAGAAGCTCAGATCGTTTCGTATTAAACTTTCAGGCGTATCGCGAAGCAGCAGTGGGAGCTAATGGTGGTAAAACAGGCGGGGGCTGTGGTTGTAATTAATAGCGATATAAAAGATGGAAGAACGGAAAAGGTGTAGTATTTTATGACCACCTCCATCCTTCCGGGGAAGAAAGAGCATGGCTAAAAAAAACATAAAACACCAATTAAAATGGTGAATTTCAAATGAATACTATATTTAAATGAGAAAGTTTATTATAATAATACCAATAATATTATCTGTTGTTTTTGGATCTGCACAGAATACTGACCAAGACACAGCATCTGTTTATAAAAAACGGGTTTTAGAAAGTACGGAGGTTGACTTCCTTATAAGTTACTATACGCAAGATGGAGATAATGCTGCGGTTACTGGTGGCATAGGCACTGAGGAATTAATGAATATCACACCAACATTTGTGGTTTCCATGCCACTGAATGATGATGATATATTGACAATAGATGCAGGAATATCAGCATATTCGTCAGCTTCTTCCAGTAATATAGATCCTTTTGATGGTACTAATGAAGCTGATCCGTATATTGCTTCTTCAGGAGCATCTTCAAGTGATGCATTATTACATCTAACAGGAATTTACAGCCACAGCTCTGATGACAGAAATAATATATGGTCGGCTAAGATTGCATTATCCAAAGAATACGATTATTCTTCATTTGGTTTTGGAGGAAGTTATTCCAAACTTTTTAATGAAAAGAATACTGAAATAAGCATGAATGCAAATGTGTATTTAGATACCTGGAGAGCAATATACCCTGTTGAACTACAACCATTTGCTCCTGGTAGTGACGGACTTGATAATCCGTTATTTACAAACAACACTATAATAGGAAATCCAGATTATAATCCATCATTTACCGAGTTTGACAATGAAAAGCGACAATCATATTCTTTAGGCTTTGGGTTCTCACAAATATTGACTAGTCGATTACAGGGGTCTTTAGCTCTTGATTTTGTACAGCAGAATGGACTACTGTCGACACCCTACCAGAGAGTGTATTTTAGTGATATCGATGCTTCATACATTGAGGATTTTCATCTGGCTAATGATATTGAACGATTGCCGGATTCCAGATTTAAGGTAGCCGCCGGAGGACGTTTAAATTATTATGTCAATGAAAAAATTGTTATCAGAACATATTATCGTTATTATTTTGATGATTGGGGTATTGTTTCACATACTGCCAGTATCGAAATCCCTGTAAAAATATCAGACAAGTTTACTTTGTATCCCTCCTATCGTTTTTACAATCAAACAGCAGCCGATTATTTTGCTCCATATGCGCAGCATCTCTCTACCGGGAAATACTATACTTCTGATTACGATTTATCTAAATTTAATGCAAACCAGTATGGCTTTGGAGTATCTTATACTGACGTTTTCACAAAAGCACATATTTGGAAATTCGGGCTTAAAAGTGTTGAACTAAAGTATAATTACTATGAAAGAAATTCAGGACTTAAAGCCAGCATTATAACAGGTGGAGTTAAATTTATATTACAATAAACTTAATAAATAGTATTTTTCAGATGAAAAAAATAAAGAATTAAAATAGTAATTTAGAGCATTATTTAAAATTAAACTTAATAAGATAATTTAAAAAAATGATTTCGGTTGAGCAGTTATTTAATACTGAAATTTCCAAAAGTGAGCGCTTGCGTGCATTAATTCTTATTGGGCTGCTTGGGCTTGAAGCTATACTTCTGTTGGTCATTTACTTTTTTTATAGTGAAGAATATCTTCAGATGTTCAAAACTCATATTGCCATTTATGCCATATTAATTTTCACATTTATCATTATAATTTATGAAATATTTGTTCATTATTTAATAGGAAGAAGAAGTTCTATATTGATTCATCCGCAATTTTTCGGGTTTATTAATAGTTTTTCTGAGGTTAGTTTGCTTAGTCTTCTTTTAATTTTTATAGTCGAATATTCAGAGGAGACAATTATACTCCAGGCCCCAGCAACTTTAACCTATTTTATTTTTATTGTTTTGTCAACTTTACGGCTTAATTTCAAATTATCAGTTTTTACGGGAGCCTTGGCAGCATCTGAATTTATTTTGATTTCAATATATTATTCCACCATTTATTCAAATACTCCAGTTGATGTTGCTCACCCCAACTTAACAGGCATGCAATATCTTGGTCAGGGAGCAATAATGATAATTGCAGGAATTGGGGCTGGTTTTGTTGCTGATCTTATTAAAAAGAAGATGGTAATATCTTGGAATAATATAAAAGAAAAAAACGAAGTAATTGATTTATTCGGTCAACAGATATCACCGCAGATAGTTGATAGTATATTGAAAAATAAAGCCGAATTATACGGAGCAAGAAAAATGGTTTGCATAATGTTTCTGGATATTCGACAATTTACTCCCTTCGTTGAAAATAATCAACCGGAGAAAGTAGTTGCCTATCTGAACACGTTATTTGGATTTATGATTGATATTGTACAATCCCATCATGGAGTGATAAATCAATTTCTTGGAGATGGGTTTATGGCCACATTTGGAGCCCCGGTTTCAGTTGGAAATAGTAGTCAAAATGCTACCGAAGCATCTCAGGAGATAATTGAAAAGTTAAGTGTTGAATTCAATAAAGGTAATATTCCGGAAACCCGTATTGGAATTGGTCTCCATTATGATGAGGCGGTAACAGGAAACATTGGTTCTTCATTACGTAAGCAATATTCAATTACAGGAAAAGTTGTGATAATGGCCTCACGAATTGAGCAATTGAATAAGAAATACAATACCTCACTGCTTATTTCAGAAGAGGTTTTCAATCAATTAAACACGGATTCTAAAAATTGGTTTACCTGGCTGGAGGCCTCAAAAATTAAAGGCAGTGAAAAGCTGGTTTCTCTATATAAATTCGAAAAGAAGAATGCTGTTTAAGGAAATTGTCATATTGCTGATATTATTGTTATCCGATTTCAAAACAATTACACAGGGTAGTGACAAAAATATGTTATATGAACGTGCTGGTTATGAATTCCCTTATCAATTGAACAAACCTGACACATCGTGGGAACTCCCCCAAAAATTAAAGGAAATTTCCGGTATGAGCTTTATTGATAGTTACAGGCTTGCTTGCATTCAGGATGAAAAGGGCAATATTTACATTTTTAATTTGAAAACAGGAGAAATTGAAAAGAAAATAAAGTTTGGCGGTGATGGGGATTATGAGGGTATTGAGATAGTTGGAAATAATGCATGGGTATTAAAGAGTAATGGAATATTATTTAAAGTGAAAGATTATTTAGGAAAGTCTGATCCGGTTGTAAAAAAATATGCTACTGCATTATCAAGCAAAAATGATGCGGAGGGATTAACCTTTGACCCCCTAAATAATAAGTTATTGATTGCTTGTAAAGGGCATCCTTTTGATGATGATAAAGAAGGTAAAGAATACAAAGCCATTTGTAGTTTTGATTTTAGTTCCAAACAAATTGATTTAAAACCATTTTTATTGATTGAAATGGACACCCTCAAATTTTACAAAAACTATAATAGCATAAGCCAAATTGGAATTGAACTACTTGCTTATTTCGATTCATCTAAGGGTGATGTTTCCTTTCAGCCTTCGGGCATAGCCATTCATCCCAAAACAGGAAACATTTTTGTACTAGCGGCAGTAGGTAATCTTTTAACCGTGTTTTCCAGAGGTGGTGAAATGTTGGCCATTATAGAACTCAAATCAAAATACCATCCTCAGCCCGAAGGAATTTGCTTTAGTACAGATGGAACACTTTACATTTCAAATGAAGGGGACAAATTTGAAAAAGGAACTATTTTGAGGTTTAAAGATAAACGCTGAAATGAAAATCCTCCTATATAGAGTTATTTTTACATCTATCTTTTTGGGTGCATTTCTGATTGGGTCGGCCCAAAAGATTTATTATTCTCCAGGAAATGAGAACCGGAAAGCAGATATTAGTGAAGATACCAGCAAATTGTTATATACGATTTACCTATTGGGTGATATAAAAATTTCACCTGCCGGCCAGGAAAATTTAAAACTTCTAAAAAGGCATATTGACAAAGAAAACAGTAATAGTAGTGTTGTTATACTTGGGGATTTAATTCATCCAAACGGATTACCCGATTCGTTAGATAAAGGTACTAAGGAAGCTGAAAAAAACCTTATTTATTTACTTAACACTTTTGATTCGTACAAAGGGGAGGTAATTTTTTTACCTGGAAATCATGATTGGGCCAGTAGCAGTCAGCAAGGATGGGAATCAGTTAAAAATGAAGAAAAATATATTGAACAATATCATAATCAAGGGTATATCTATTTACCGGATAATGGTTGTCCGAGACCGGTAGAGGTTGAATTATCATCAGATATCACCCTTATCGTTTTTGATTCGCAATGGTGGTTTCAAAAACATATTAAACCCGAACCAGATGGAGAATGTGAATTTAGTGATGAGGCTGATATATTTATTCAAATTGAAGATGCATTGCGCCGAAACAGTGAAAAGAAGGTCATTTTTGCTACTCATCACCCCTTATATAGTGTAGGTAAACATGGTGGATATTTCCCTGCTTCATACTTGCTGTTTCCTTTGCTGGAGATTAAAAACTGGATGTACATACCCCTGCCCGGTTTTATTTACACAGTTTATAGAAAATACAGGGGTGGCACACAGGATCTTGCTCATCCTGATTACAAAATATTTAGAGAAACATTGTTGAATATTTTCAATAAATATCCCAACCTGATTTATGCTGCCGGGCACGAACACAATTTGCAATATGTTCAAAAGGATAGTTTACATCATATAATCAGTGGTGGTAGTGGCAAAGAGACTTACATTGCCCGAAAGAAAAAGAAAGCGGATTTTGCTTATCGAAGTAGTGGATTTAATAAATTGTCCTACTACTCAAATGGTGATGTTTGGATGAAATTCATCAGTATTGATAGTACAACTTCCGGTGAAATTGTTTTCAGTAAAAAATTATTTAACAAAGAGGTATTTGATCCTGAGAAAAAGAAGGGTGTACTTCAAAACCTGAGTTTTTCGGATAGTGTGGTTCAGGTGAAAGTTAGCGAATTATACTCAAAAGGGAAAGTTACACGCATGCGGATGGGTGAGAATTACCGTAACGTATGGAATGCTACTGTGGAGTTACCCGTATTTGATATTGGAAGTGAAAAAGGAGGTTTGGCAATAATAAAAAGAGGTGGTGGGCAACAAACCAGGTCAATACGTTTGGAAGACAAAAATGGCAAACAATACGTGTTGCGTTCCGTAAATAAATACGTAGAAAAAGCATTGGCAGAAAATTTAAGAAATACTGTGGCTGTGGATATATTACAGGATGGTATTTCAGCTTCCCACCCCTTTGCAGCCATACCTATCCCCATACTTGCTGATGCAGCCGGTTTAATGCACACCGATCCTAAAATAGTCTGGATCCCTGACGATCCTCGTTTTGGAATCTACCGTGAAGAAATGGCTAACGGTGTGTTTCTATTCGAAGAACGACCCGCAGGTAATAGAGATGATGTTGCAAGTTTTGGACGGTCAGAAGATATTGTAAATACAGCAAAAGTAATTGATAAAATCCAAGAGGATCATGAGCATAAAGTTGACCAATATGAAGTTGTCCGTGCCCGCATATTTGATATGCTAATTAACGACTGGGACCGACATGATGACCAATGGCGCTGGGCTTCGTTTAAAAAGGAAGATAAGATAAGTTATCTTCCAATCCCCAGGGATCGTGATCAGGCATTCTTTCTTAGTGAAGGAGTATTAATGGGGCTTACAACTAACTTTTGGCCTTTACGAAAATTTCAGGGTTTTGACGATACAATAACAGATGTTAAAGGATTGATGTACAACGGTCGTTATTTTGACAGATCGTTTATGACAGAACCAAATTTAGAGGACTGGTTATTAATTGCCAACGACATACAAAACAATATAACTGACACAGTTATTCATAAATCCATCAAAACATTTCCAAATAATATTTACGATTCAAGTGGGATAGAGATAGAAAATAAATTGAAGTCAAGAAGGGATTATCTTCAAAAGTATGCCGAAGATTATTATCGTTTTCTTTCAAGAACTGTTGATGTTGTAGGGACAAAGGAACGTGAAAAATTTGAAGTTGTTCGAAAAGAAAATGGTAATACACAAATTACTGTTTATGCTATAAGCGATAAAAAGGGTAAGATTAAAGAACAGATTTATAAAAGGGAGTTTAAGTATGATGAAACAAAAGAAATAAGATTATATGGGTTGAATGGCAACGATCTCTTCCATGTGGATGGGAGGGCTGACAAAGGTATTAAAGTCAGAATAATCGCCGGCAAGGGAAATGATACAATTATTGATGAATCAAAAGTTAGTGGATTTGGGAAAAAAACGATTATCTACGACAGGAAAGACAAAGATAACTTCATTTCCACAAGCAACGAAACCCGTCTCAAATTGTCAAGAAACAGTTCGGTAAATGAATATAACCGTAAGCAATTTAAGCATAACAAGATTATGCCAATAATCTGGACTGGTTATAACATTGATGATGGTATATTTTTGGGTGGTGGTGCCACATTCAAACGATTCAATTTCCGGGATTCAACCATTCACAATATAAAAGGGAATCTGTCTTTTCAAACCGGAGCATTTGCTGTAAGATATGAAGGACTAGTTAGTGCGGTTTCTCAAACCTTCGACCTACTATTAAATGCGGAGCTCTGTTTTCCACAAAATGAAAATAATTTTTATGGATTGGGAAATAATACAGAAAAGATAAGCGACGATAAAAAATATTATCGTGTACGTTACCATTACGCCTTTTTAAACCCAATGCTTAAACAAACAGTTAGCAATAACTTCAACTATTCCTTTGGGGCCTTTTACCAGTACTTTAAAGTTACAGACACAGCTAATAGATTTATTGGAGACATCTATCCCCAATTATTAGATTCCTCATCCTATCTACCACATAATTATGTTGGTGTTAATATTATGTTTGGGCTTGACACAAGAAATAATCAAATATTACCAAACAGGGGATTTTTTTGGGAAACAGAGGCTTTAGGTTTCCATAGTATAAGTGAAGGAGGAAGAAATTTTATAAAACTTCGCTCCGATTTAAGTTTTTATCTGAGTTTTCGAAAAGATCCAAGAGTAGTGTTTGCATTCCGCTTTGGAGGCGCTGTTAATATTGGGGATTATGAATTTTACCATGCTAATACCCTTGGCGGAAAATCAAACCTCAGGGGATTCAGGAGCAATCGTTTTGCAGGAGATCATTCATTCTATCAAAATACAGAAATCAGGATTAAATTACTGAACATTAAAAGTTATATTCTTAATGGACAAACCGGGATTTTGCTGTTTAATGATATAGGCCGTGTTTGGGTAGTTGGAGAAGATTCCAGGAGGTGGCATGACGGCTATGGAATTGGAGTGTGGTTATCCCCATTTGATTATACAGCATTAACGTTAACATATAATATGTCGAAGGAAGATAATATGTTTGATTTTACATTTAAATTTATGTTTTAATAACATTTGGAGATGCAATTTTAATAGAAAATAGAAGTTTATTTTTAGCTATAACAACATGCCAATGAATAAAATAGATATTGATTTAGTAAAGGACGCCAGTAACTACGTTAGCAAACTTCTGGATGATAAATTATCCCACAGAATAGAATTTCATGGTATTAACCATGCTAAATGTGTAGTTGAAAACTCTGAGTTTATTGGGAAAAATAGTGGTTTAGTTGATGACGAAATAAATATTGTAAAACTTTGTGCGTGGTTTCACGATACAGGGTATATTGTTAAGACTGAAGGCCACGAGGAGGAAAGTGCAAAAATTGCCGCCGAATACTTAGCCTCAAAAGGCATTGATGAAAGTATAATTACACTTGTAAAAAATTGCATTCTGTCAACACGAACCCCTCAGCAACCAAAAGACCTTTTGTCCAGAGTGCTATGTGATGCAGACCTCATGCATTTATCATTGGATAACTATTTCGAACAAATTGAGAAAATGAGAAAAGAATGGATCAACCATTCAGAAAAAAAAATCAGTAAACGTAGTTTCCATTCAACATCATTAAAGTTTTTTAAGCAGCATAAATATCATACTGATTTTGCTAAAAAAGAACTTCAACCAAAAAAAGAGAAAAATCTCCAACTATTACAAAAGGAAATCTATATGTTAGAACAAGAAAAAGAGAAAAAATTTCTCGAAAAAACACAAAAGAAAACTAAGACAAAAGGATATTCACGCGGTGTTGAATCGATGCTTAGAAACACTGCACGAATGCAAATTAACCTGAGTTCCATCGCAGATAATAAATCAAATATATTAATCTCGGTGAATGCAATAATCATTTCTATTTCCATGACGGTATTAGTTACACGACTTGATGAAATGCCTGAATATATTATACCTACATTGATTTTTCTATTGTTTTGTTTAGTAACTATTGTTTTTGCTATTCTCTCAACCCGTCCTAATATTTCATCAGTAAATTTTAACAAAGAAGACATCAAACAAAATAAGGTGAACTTGTTGTTCTTTGGTAATTTTTATAAAATGGAACTGGATGATTACGAATTGGCCATTGGTGAACTAATGAACAATGAGGATAATCTTTATTCCACTATGATTAAAGATCAGTATTTTTTAGGTAAAGTTCTTGCCAGAAAATATAAACTTCTGCGAATTGCGTACAATGTATTTATGGTAGGGATTGTCATTTCTGTACTTGCATTTGTATTTGCTTTTATTAGTGTTTAATGAGAAATTTATTTGAACATGAAAACAAAAAAAGAAAAATTAACTGCTATTGATCAGCAGATTAAAGAAATAATCCAGAGAATCATAGAGATTGAAAATATCTATGCTGAAGAAATTGAAAAGGTGCAGCCTGTTTACCACAAAAGTGCTTTAAACCTGATACATTATCTTGGTCTCAGAAGCTTTGATATTGATCAACTACAAGATCAATTAAGGGATCTTGGATTACCCAGTCTCTCGAATGTGGAACCTCATGTGCTGAAAAGCCTTCTAACATTGAGCTCCTTCCTTAACCATTTACTAGGCAATCCTGTCAGGGAAAAAAGAAAGGGGATTATTTCAATAAAAAAGAGCAAAAAGTTACTAAACAGGAATACAAAACTACTATTTGGCTATAAATCAAAAAAGAGGCGGACAAGGATTATGGTTACGCTTCCCGGTACTGCCGGAGAAGACTATTTGCTTATTAATCATTTAATGAGCCTTGGTATGAACAGTGCCCGTATAAACTGTGCTCATGATGATCATATCACGTGGAAAAAAATGATTGACAACATCCATTTGTCGAACAACAAGCTTGCAAAGAACTGCAAGATAATGATGGACTTAGGTGGCCCAAAACTTAGAACAGGCTCCATGCTTCCCGGACCTCAAATAATCCATATTAAACCTGAAAAAGATGTGACAGGAATTATTATTAATCCGGCAAAAGTGTGGATTGCCCCTCCTGATTTCCCACTTCCTGCGGATGGCATGGGAGTCCATATTCCTGTAAGTGAGCAATGGTATTCAAAAATTAAAAGAGGGGATAGCCTTCATTTAACCGACACAAGGGGTAAAAAGATTAAAATTATTATAGAAGGTAAAAAGGGGGGTGGCAGATTGGGCTTGTGTTTTAATTCTGCTTATGTTTCTTCCGGCACAGAGTTAAAATTATTTAAACCTGATAATACGGAAAAGTTGACACATCAGGTAGGGGAACTGCTTCCTTTGGCACAATATATCAGCCTGAAAACAGGAGATTATCTGATTCTTCACAAAGATGAAAAACCTGGCGAACCAGCTCAGTATGATGAAAAGGGAAAGCTACTAAACCATGCTCACATTTCTTGTACGCTCCCCGAAATATTTAATGATGTTAACACTGGTGAGCCTATATTTTTTGATGATGGTAAAATTGAAGGGATCATAGAAGATGCAAGTGAGGAAAAATTATTGATAAAAATCACGCATGCAAAAGATACGGGCAGTAAACTTAGGCAAGACAAAGGAATTAACTTGCCGGATAGTGATTTAAAAGTAAGCGGGCTAACAGAAAAGGATAAAAAGGATCTGGAATTTGTTACAGCGAATGCTGATGCCGTAAACCTATCATTTGTAAATGACGAAAATAATGTACAACAACTGATGGATGAGTTAAGTAAATACGAAACCCAAATAGGCATCATACTAAAAATTGAAACCCAAAAAGGCTTCAAAAATTTACCCCGCATAATACTAAAAGCCATGCAGACTTTTCCCATTGGAGTAATGATTGCCCGCGGTGATTTGGCCATAGAAACAGGCTGGAAAAATTTTGCCAGCATTCAGGACGAGATACTACGGATTTGTGAATCAGCACATATACCTGATGTTTGGGCAACACAAGTCTTAGAAAACCTGACAAAAAAAGGAGTCCCTTCACGTGCCGAAATTACAGATGCAGCAATGTCTCAACGTGCTGAATGTGTTATGTTAAATAAGGGTGCTTATATAGAAAAAGCAGTTAAAATGCTTGATAAAATATTGAGACGTATGCAGCGTTTCCAGAAAAAAAAGGAAACAATGCTTCCAAAACTGGATGAGGCGGATAGTTTGTTTTTGTCTCACAATAAATTCAATATCTAATTTGTGAAAAAAGCAATCTTTTATCTCATTGCATCCTTCTTCTTGTTAAATGCAAATGGCCAGGACAGTAATTCCGGGCATGAAAAAGTGTACCGCTTAAACTACAAAATTGATATTCCTGTTACTGTTGGCTTAATTACCGCCAATTATTATGGGTTTGGTGTACTCAGACGGAAACCTAATCTGAATAATTATCAAATAAATTCATTAAATAAAAATGATGTATGGGCTTTTGACCGACGAGCACTTGAACAAAACTACTCCTATTCATCTCGTGAAAAAGCTATAGTTGCGTCAGATTGGGGAATGAATATTTCGATATTTCTTCCTGCGTTATTATTCATTGATAAAAAAATCAGAAAAGATTGGTACGATATAATATTACTATATGTTGAAACTCAATTTACAGGTTCCAATATGTATGTATATGCCGGCCCAATGGTTACAGAGCGAATTAGACCTTTTGTTTATTACTCAGAAATCCCTATAGAATATAAAACGGTTAATGGTACCACAGATTCCTTTTTTAGTGGCCATACTTCATGGACTGCAACAGCTTCCTTTTTTATGGCAAAAGTTATCAGCGATTACCATCCGGAATTAGGGGCAAAAAAATGGTTTTTGTTTGCTGCCGCATTAATTCCACCAACTTTTGTTGGATATCACAGGTATAGGGGATTAAAGCATTTTCCTACGGATATAGCCGTAGGGACAATTGTTGGAGCAACCGCTGGAATTTTAATTCCACATTTTCATAAAATTAATAAGAAAAATAATATTTCGATAGTCCCTTACGCTGGTGAATATTCGGGATTGGCTTTTAGAATGAAGTTCTAGAAAATCATTTTCAATCAGTAACCTTTAAATTAAAAACCATTCCTTTTTCCGGGCCATACATCCTGCCATTAATCCACTCTTTCTCTCCTTTTGGCAGGTGGTATTTTCCTATTATTTCATCAGCTTGTTGTGCATAAGTATAGGCACTTATAAAGAAAATAGTCAGTATGGTTAAACTATAATACTTTGGTGCTGGTTACGGGTTTGGGTGCTTTTACAACCAGTACACGGACAATGTTATTTGTGTTATTATAAATACAATGAACAACATCTTTCGGACTATCTACCAGGGAGTTTGCCTTAACCCTTACTTTTTCTTCGCCTACAAGAATATCGGGTGTGCCTTCAATAACAAAGAAAAATACATCAACCGGAGTTTTATGTGGTTTTAAACTTTCACCAGGTGCTAACTGCATATGTACTGCCTGTGCACTTTCCTTATTGTACAATAATCTTACATCTACATTATGTGGATTCTCTTTTGTTGGAGTATCTGCTACTTTTGATATTTTCATGGCTTTAGTTTATTTATTATGTATAGTTATGATTGAAATGTAATGTCCTTACAGGTAGTTTTTTATGTGATACAAACTATTTTTCCAGTACTTTGCTAAGTACCTCTATCATTTTACCCCCTTCATTTTTTAAGTTGAAGTTGTGGTTATTTAAGTCCCATTTTTTCACAATAAGCCTTAAAGTCCCCATTGCTAACAATGCAAGGCTTTTTTCATCAATATCATTCCTTACATTGTCCTCTATTTGTCCCTGTGAGATAACGGCCTCGATAGTGTGTGCGTGCAGATTTACGATTTCAACGATTCTGATCTTCAACACTTCTTCATTTTTAAAAATCTCTTCTGAAAAAATGACAGAAACCATCGATGGTGTTTCGGAAAATAAGTCAAGCATTTTCGAAAACATAAAACCAATTTTTTCCACTGCTGTACCTTCGTATGTTTCCATTATTCCTGAAAGCATATTTGCCATTTCTTTAAGACTATCCAGAATTGTAAGCAATATTTCAGTCTTACTCCCGAAATGCCGATATATACCTGGTTCACTTATGCCAATAGCCTTCGATAAGTTTTTAATCGTTAACCCCTGTATTCCTTTATCATCAATTATTTTGATGGATTCTTCAATAATTTGTTGCTGTCTGTCTGAAAGCATTTTTATAGCGTTAGTTAGCATTAACTCGCAAAATAACAACTAATATTTTTATTAACCAAATTTTTTTGATTTTTTTACTCCAGAAATCAGATATTGAAATATGAATTTTATTGTGGAGGACTACAATGGCATCTAAATATTCGTTCCAAATGTTAAACATTCATAAGATTTAATGAAGAAAACAAAATGGTTGTACCTTTGCATTCTTAAAAATTTTTAAACAATATGAAGCAACTATTGAAACTAACAGGATTGATGTTTGTATTGGCAATAATAATTACTTCATGTGGCGGTAGCCCCGAAAGTAAACTTGTTGGCACTTGGAAAGCGCAAAAGGTTGAAACTGATTTTGATGAGAAGTTTACCAATCCTGAAATGCTTCGTCAGGTAGTTGAAATGCAAAAGGAAACGTATTTTAAAATAATTGACGATTCAACATTGGTAATAGTATCACCAGGTACAACTCATGAAACTAAGTATATGCTTGACAAGGATGATAATTCTATTGCCTATTTTTTTGATGATAACCCAGGATTAATCAATAATCTTGGAATCCTATCTGAA
Organism: uncultured Bacteroidota bacterium; assembly: GCA_937912115.1. Lineage (GTDB taxonomy): Bacteria > Bacteroidota > Bacteroidia > Bacteroidales > F082. The sequence goes on from CALDOI010000245.1 coordinate 15,575, forward strand.
GGTAAAATTGTTTCTGAATCCACTACGCCACTTGGTACAATCACCATTTATTACGAAAAAGAGTAAATAACTTTATTGTTCACCAAGGTTATTAGCATTTGTGTTTTTAATAATATGTGTGTTTCTTTTTTCTTTTGAATCTAAGGGGGATGTTAGGTTTGAATGTTCGATCAATTCCATTTTTACTGATCCCACAATTACTGCTGATTCGGCCAATATAGGTACATGACTTTCATTATCGGTTACATAAACAAACATTGGATATTTTTCAGCAAACACTTCTCCTGAAGCCATCATTGGTGCAATCTTTAAACATGTAATAGTTCCCCATTTGGTAACTAAATCAGATTTACCCTGATATTTAACAGCAGAAGTATAAACCGAATCATCCAAGAAAAAGTTAATATAATACATACTGTCAGCATCAAAATCATCAACACTAAGTGTGCGCATGAAGTATAACGCCGACACAAAATCATGAACATCAGGGGGTATTTTTGTAATTTTTTTTAAGTTGGTAACTGCTTCCCCGTTTTCCCTGTCGAATATAACCCTATCGTCCTGCTTATACTTTCCCTCACGTGTTTTTCTAATAAATGCATATGGAAGTAGTGTTTCTTTATCAGTAAAAGTCTCAAATTTATCCCTAACTTTATAAAACCAATTAAACATGCCCTTTGAGTTGCCTTCTCCTGTAATGTGATATACATCTTTCGTACGTCCGATGCTTGTGCCTTTCCAGTTTTCCACAGTCAATATTGCTTCTCCGGCCGTAAAATTACCGAGTGATGAACTATAATATACTCTATATTTTAGTTGTTCTCCGACTTTGAAAGCTTTGTTGTTTATCGTATCTTGTGAAAATAATAAGTTAGTAGAAAGCACAAACAACAACGAAATAATTATTTGATATTTCTTTAGGCACATATTGAATTCTATTATTAATTTGTCGATAACAGTAATTTATCCAACTACAATATTAATTATTCTATTTGGCACAACGATAATTTTTCTTACTGATTTGCCTTCTAACCACTTTTGTGCCTCTTCAGCTTTAAGAGCCTCCTCCTCTATTTGTGATTTGGGCATATTAACCGGTAATGCGATTTTGAATCTCATCTTACCATTAAAACTTACCGGATATTCAAATGTGTTTTCAGCAAGATAACCTTCATTATAAATGGGATAAAAGGCTGTGCTAATACTCTTGTTATTACCCAGTGTTTGCCAAATTTCTTCACTTATGTGAGGGGCATAAGGGCTAAGTAATATGGCCAAAGGTTCTAATATTTCCCTGCTGTGGCATTTCAGTTCATTCAGTTCATTTACACAAATCATAAACGCACTAACACCTGTGTTAAATGAAAATCTTTCTATATCAGATGTTACTTTTTTAATTGTTTTGTGCAACGATTTTAACTCCTCATCAGTTGCTATGTTATCGGTAACTATAAGCTTATCGTTATCATCAAAATATAATCTCCATAGTTTTCTTAAGAATCTGAAAACGCCTTCTATTCCATTTGTATCCCATGGTTTATCTTGCTCAAGTGGTCCTAAAAACATTTCGTACAGACGAAGTGTATCGGCACCATATTTTTCAATTAGTGCATCAGGATTTTGAACATTGTGCTTTGATTTTGACATTTTCTCAACCTCATGTCCGCAAATATATTTGCCATCTTCAAGAATAAATTCTGCTGTATTAAATTCTGCTCTCCAGTTTTTAAAAGCATCAGTATCCAATACATCATTACTCACAAAGTCAATATCAACATGTAAGGCTTGGGTTTGATATTCGTTTCTCAAATTATAAGAAACGAATTTATTTGTACCCTGAATTCTGTAAACAAAACTCGATCGCCCTTGAATTTTTCCCTGATTAATAAGCTTTTTAAAGGGTTCATCTTCACAAACAATTCCGAGATCAAATAAAAATTTATTCCAAAAACGTGAATAAATTAAATGGCCGGCAGCATGTTCATCACCGCCAATGTACAAATCAACATCTTTCCAATACTGATTTGCCTCTTTTGAAAAATATTCATGAATATTATTCGGATCCATATATCTAAGATAATATCCACTGGATCCTGCAAAACCGGGCATTGTGTTGGTTTCTAGAGGATAACCATCTTTTGTTACCCAATCTTTAGCGTTGGCCAATGGCGGGTTTCCATCACTTGTAGGTAAATAGCTATCAACTTTTGGAAGCTTTAATGGAAGTTCGCTTTCTTTTAATGCGTAAGGCATTCCATCTTTGTAATAAATAGGAAATGGCTCACCCCAATACCGTTGACGACTGAAAATGGCATCGCGTAAGCGGTAGTTAACGGTTCCCGTACCAATTCCCATTTCTTCTATTTTCAAGATGGTAGCTTTTATAGCTTCAGCCACTGACATTCCGGTAATAAAACCGGAATTAATCATAACCCCTTCTTTCGAATCATAGGAATCATCCCATGTTGAAGTGTTTGAAGGATCATCACCCTGCTTAACAACAACCTGAATTATGGGCAGATCAAAGTGACGAGCAAATGCAAAGTCACGGCTATCATGCCCGGGCACAGCCATTATGGCTCCGGTTCCATATCCCGAAAGCACATAGTCGGCAATCCAGATTGGAATTTCTTTATTTGTAAGAGGATTAATGGCATATGCCCCTGTAAACTCACCTGTTACATGTTTAACTTCTGTCATTCGCTCACGTTCCGAACGGTTTTTTGCCCAAGATTTATACTTTTCAATGGCCTCTTTTTTTTCAGAAGTGGTTATTTGGTCTATTAGCTCATGCTCAGGCGCAAGAACCATAAATGATGCGCCAAATAGGGTATCTGGACGAGTAGTAAATACTTCGACCCCTTCTAAATCCTCCCCGCTGGGGAGGACTTTTAGGGTCTCTTCTTTTTTATCAAGAAATTTTTTTATTTTAAAAACAACAGATGCTCCTTCGCTTCTTCCAATCCAGTTGCGTTGCATTTCCTTGAGCGAATCGGGCCAGTCGAGGTTATCTAAACCTTCAAGTAGTCTTTGGCCAAATGCTGTTATACGCAACGACCATTGCTTCATCATCTTTTTCTCAACAGGATGTCCACCTCGTTCCGAAAGGCCTTCTTTTACCTCATCATTTGCCAACACTGTTCCCAGATCGGGGCACCAGTTTACCATTGTGTTGGATAGATATGCCAGACGGTAATGCATCAACATCTCTTGCTGCTCTTTTTCACTAAAACTATTCCAATCATCAGATGAAAATTCACCTACTTCAGCGCAAGCAGCATCAATATCTGAGTTTCCTTTTATTTCAAATTGCTTAATAAGATCATCAATTTTCTCAGCCTTTTTGCTTATGTTATTGAACCACGAATTGAATAATTGAATAAATGTCCACTGTGTCCATTTATAATAATTTGGATCACTTGTTCTAACTTCACGACTCCAATCAAAAGAAAAGCCAATCTTGTCGAGTTGTTCACGATATCGCAGTATGTTTTTTTCGGTTGTGATTTCGGGATGTGTTCCGGTTTGAATGGCATATTGTTCGGCAGGCAATCCATATGCATCGTAACCCATTGGATGAAGCACATTGTATCCTTTATGTCGCTTGAATCTAGAATAAATATCTGATGCAATGTATCCTAAAGGATGACCTACATGTAATCCTGATCCAGAGGGATAAGGGAACATGTCGAGCACATAGTACTTAGGCTTTTCATGATTAATTTCAGCTTTGTATGTTTGGTTTTTACTCCAGTAATCCTGCCATTTTTTTTCTAT
>CALDOI010000246.1 GCA_937912115.1 uncultured Bacteroidota bacterium
CCATCTTTTGCTGCTTTAATTAGCTCAGGATGATTTGAAAGCCCCAAGTAGTTATTGGCACAAAAGTTAAGTACTTCCTGGCCTGTATTTAACTTAATTTCTGCCTGTTGCGGGCTAACAATTATTCTTTCTTCTTTATATAAACCTGCGTTGCGAATGTCGCTGATTTCTTTTGTAAGATGATCTTTGATTTTTCCGTACATGATTTTATTATCTAATGGATTTTGGTACTATTAATTAATCTTCAAAAATAATAAAACTCTGCTTGATGATAATGAATCATGACTATTTAGAATTATTCAACAAATTACCGACCTTTGCAAAAATTTTTACATGAAAATTGCAGCTCTGGTTTCCGGGGGAGTAGATAGCTCGGTAACAATACCATTACTTAAAAAACAAGGATTTGATCCTCATATCTTCTACATAAAAATTGGGATGGAAGACCAATCCGCTTTCATGGATTGCCCTTCGGAAGAAGATATTGAGATAACCACCTGGATTGCAAAAAAATATGGGTGTAAATTCGATATCGTTGATTTACAAAACGAATACTGGTCGTCGGTAGTTAGTTATACAATTGATACCGTGAAAAGGGGATTAACTCCTAACCCGGATATCATGTGTAATCTGTTAATAAAATTTGGTGCATTTAATGATAGATACGGTCATGAATTTGATAAAATAGTAACAGGTCATTATGCAACAAATTACGAAACCGATGAAGGTGTATTTTTAGGTACTGCTAAAGATAAAGTTAAGGATCAAACATACTTCTTAGCACAGATTACCCATGATCAATTGCAAAAAACCATGTTTCCAATTGGCGACCTTCCCAAATCTAAGGTTAGAGAAATAGCCACAGAAATGAAATTGCCCAGTGCAGGAAGACCTGACAGTCAGGGAATTTGTTTTTTAGGTAAGATAAACTACACCGATTTTATAAAAAATCAAATTGGTGAAATGCCAGGAGAAATAAGGGAACTTGAAACCAATATTATAATTGGTGAACATAAGGGTTTTTGGTTTCACACTATTGGGCAACGAAGGGGTTTGAAGCTTAGCGGTGGCCCTTGGTTTGTAGTACAAAAAGACATTGAAAAAAATATTATTTATGCTTCGAAGGGTTACGATCCAATTTCAAGGTATAGTGATCAGATTAATTTAGAAAATATACATTTCCTAAACACAAACCACGATTACAGCAATCTTGAAAGAATAAAATTCAAGATTAGGCATCAGCCTGAATTTAACTCTGGAATACTTGTGCAAAATGAAAATGAGCAAAAGATAATTTCAGACACAAGTATTTCAGGTATTGCTCCGGGACAATTTGCTGTTATTTATGATGATGATGAAAAAACCTGTATTGGGAGTGCCGTAATTTCTGAGAAATAATTAGTGTTTGTCCATAATGTCCAATTTCTTCTCTATGCTCGTCTTTAAAACAGTCATTTACAAAAGTAAACTCCTTTATTTTAAAGACTTCACAGGCCTCGAACTCGAACATTCTGAATTAAACACTATTTTTTTTGAAAGACCTTATTGGTGATTATTTAAAAAAACACAAATTAGAATATTGGTCTAGCAAATAAATCTCCCCGCGCAAGCAACGGGGTATCTTATAGGAAGTTCCTTGCAATTTGCCCCAAGGGGAGGGGAATAAAACCCCTGAGATCCTTCACTTCGTTCAGGATCCCTGCCTGCAATGCCATTTTCGGCAGGCAGGAATTCTGCTAACAAATTTCAATACACTTCGTTTTGGAAATTTGAGCCTCATTGATTTAATCTGTGAATCTGTGACCCCCAGTTCCAAATTCCAACAAATTATCTACCCATCTAGTTAATGCTTCATTACTAAGGTTTAAGTATAAGTCGGGTTCGATTAGCTCAATCTCCATTATCAGGAACTTACCGTTTCGCCAAAGGCCATCCAAACGTTGGTATAGCAATCTGTTGCCAAATCGCTTTGTTATCTGCTCACTAATGTTTTTAATTATTGGATCAACTTCCCCAATCGAATATACCCCGCCATAGTTAAATTGCACACGATAATCTCCCTTTTTTGGAATCTTAGTTACCGAATAAGAAAAATCATCTTTATTTTTATTTGAAGGAACAGTAAGAGTAATTGTTGATATTTCCCCGTCCGATATTTCAGGAATAAACTCCTGTAACATAAAAGGTCTGTCGATATAATATTCTTTAATTAGATTCTCATACCTTTCCTTTTCATACATATCAATGACAAAAGTATGATAAGATGCAGCTGAAATCATTGGTTTTAAAATCATCTTTTCCCAACCTTTGGATAAAGCGTTTTCGAAACTGCCAGTCTCGCCAAAGTTGAATATTGTGGGAATAATATCAAATCCCTCATTCTGAAGTTCAATAAGGTATTTCTTATCCATATTCCATCTTACAATATCTACTGGATTTATAACCGGAGTATTTGATTCTTCCAAAAAGTCGAGCAATTGCTTAAACTCTTCAATATTTTTATAATAATTCCAAATTGTTCTAAAAAGTACCAAATCATAATGACTTAGTATGGAAGGATTTGATTTTAACAACTCATCCCAAATAATAACTTTTGTATTTACACCTTTATCAGATAATAGCTTAATTACCTCCAGATCATATGGAAGCATATTTGGCATTTCGGAACAGGTTAATATTGCAATATTCATCTCGGAAAATTTGAGGCAAATGTAAATAAAAGTCTTACAAACTATTAAGTAAATAACATGATGTAAATTTTGTTAATTTTGCATCTCAAAATATTACCGCTTGGTAATTAAAGCGAACAAAAAAATCAATGAATTTTAAAGAACTAGGACTTAACGATCAAATGCTTGAAGCTATATCATTTATGGGCTTCGAGAAAGCAACTCCGGTGCAGGAAAAAGCTGTGCCTGAAATACTTGCCGGCAACGACCTTATTGCATGCGCACAAACAGGTACCGGAAAAACCGCAGCCTTTGTACTCCCGGTATTAAACAATCTAACTATAGATCACAAACACGAAACAAGTGTATTAATAATAGTGCCAACCCGCGAATTAGCAATACAAATTGATCAGGCTATTCAAGGGTTTACATATTTTACACCAGTACAATCCATACCTGTATATGGTGGTGGTGGTGGTTCGGACTGGGACAGTGAAAAGAAAGCCCTTACGTCAGGAGCTGATATTATTGTTGCAACACCAGGTAGACTAATCTCACATCTCAACATGGGATATGTTAAGTTTGATTCGGTTAAACATCTGATACTTGACGAAGCCGACAGAATGCTGGATATTGGTTTTTATGACGACATTATCAAAATAATAAACTTCTTACCAAAGAAAAGGCAAACACTAATGTTTAGTGCAACAATGCCTCCAAAAATAAGAATACTTGCATCCAAAATACTTACTAACCCAAAGGAAGTTAGCATTGAAATATCAAA
>CALDOI010000247.1 GCA_937912115.1 uncultured Bacteroidota bacterium
AGCAAATAAGCAACAGCTTGTTTCATAACTCTGGCACTTTTTACAACTTGAGGAAGAAACATCTTCCCGGAACCAAAAAGATCACCTACTATGTTCATGCCATTCATAAGTGATATTTCAATAACATCGAGAGCTCTTTTTGCGTTTTTGCGTGCTTCTTCAACATCCGTCTCAATGAATTCCGTTATTCCTTTAATTAGAGCATGCTCGAGACGTTTTTCAACGGGTAACTCACGCCATTCTTCTTTAACAGAATCTTTAACATGAATATTATCCTTAATCTTTTCAGCATAAATAAGCAGTCTGTCAGTTGCATCTTTTCTACGATTCAGAACCACATCAATAACCAGATTACGAAGATCTTCAGGTATTTCATCATAAATCTGCAACATTCCCGGATTAACGATTCCCATGTCCATTCCGGCAGCGATGGCATTATATAAAAATACCGAATGAATGGCCTCTCGAACAGTATCATTTCCGCGAAAGGAAAACGAGAGGTTACTAACACCTCCGCTAACTTTTGCATATGGCAGATTTTCCTTAATCCACTTAACTGCATTAATATAATCAACAGCATAGTTATTATGCTCCGAAATTCCTGTGGCAATTGCCAGTATATTAGGATCGAAAATAATATCCTCAGGTGGAAAACCTTCATTGGTAAGAAGACTATACGCGCGCTGACAAATGGCTATTTTCCTCTCAAGATCTGCGGCTTGACCTTCTTCATCGAAAGCCATAACAACAACTGCTGCTCCATAATTTTTTATAAGTCGGGCTTGATGTAAGAATTCTTCTTCTCCATTTTTAAGGCTTATGGAATTAACGATTCCTTTCCCCTGGATACATTTTAAGCCAGCCTCTATCACCTCCCATTTTGAAGAGTCGATCATAATTGGTAATCTGGATACATCTGGATCAGAAGCCAGATAATTCAAGAAAGTAACCATCTCACTCTGCGCATCCAGCATTCCATCATCCATGTTCACATCAAGCACCTGAGCACCACCTTCAACCTGATGACGGGCGATAGTTAGAGCCTCTTCATACTTCTTTTCCCGAATTAATCGTGCAAACTTTCTCGATCCGCTAACATTTGTCCTTTCACCAATATTTACAAAGTTTATCTGACGGTTAATTATAATTGGTTCAAGTCCGCTGATTTGGGTAATATGCTCCTTAACTGGAATTCCACGAGCGTTAAATTCCGCCGCAATATCTGCTATTACCTTAATATGATCAGGTGTTGTACCACAGCATCCTCCAACAATGTTTACGAAACTATTTTCTAAAAAATCTTTAATATAAACACCCATTTGTTCTGGTGTTTCATCATATTCACCAAATTGATTTGGCAGGCCTGCATTTGGATAAACACTAACATTATATGGTGCTATTTTAGATAATTCAGCAATATGAGGACGAATCTGCTCAGAACCCAAAGAACAATTAAGCCCAACACTTAACATGTCAATATGTGAGATGGAATTAAAAAATGCTTCAAGGGTTTGCCCTGATAAGGTGCGGCCGCTGGCATCGGTAATTGTACCTGAAATCATTACAGGTATCCTTTTCCCCTTTTCTTCCATCAGTTGATTAATTCCAAACAAAGCTGCCTTGCCATTTAAAGTATCAAATATTGTTTCAACAAGTAATAAATCAACTCCTCCATCTATCAATGCCGAAGCCTGCTCGTAATAATTATCTCTAAGCTCATCGAAGGTAACATTGCGATACCCTGGATCACTTACTTTTGGTGACATTGAGGCAGTTTTGTTAGTGGGGCCCATTGCTCCTGCAACCCAGCGTGGTTTATCAGGATTAAGTGAAGTATATTTATCAGCAACCAGTTTAGCTATTCTTGCTGCTTGAAAATTGATTTCATAAACCTCATCTTCAAGACCATAATCGCTTTGTGAAATACGTGTGCCGTTAAAGGTATTGGTTTCAATTATATCTGCACCGGCAATTAAATATTCTTCGTGAATATCACTTATTATCTGTGGCTGAGTTATATTTAGCAGATCGTTATTTCCTTTAAGGAGTTTTTTATAGTCCTTAAATTTTTGACCCCGATAATCATACTCTTCCAGTTTGTAGCGTTGGATCATAGTACCCATGGCACCATCCAGTACAAGGATTCGGTTTTTTAGTTCATTTTTTATGTCAGACTTCATACTCAAATATTTTTATAAAATGAGAGTCAGAATTTAATAATGCGTATAGAAATTTACTACCCTATTTTGACTCTGCATTTAAAATTTATCATTTCCCACTGCCTTTGGCAGAAGGTTAGGTATTGGCACCTTTTCCGTATTACCGGAAGGTTGCCAGGGCTTCATAGAGCCTAATCTCTCCACCCTTCTTTATAAATCAAGAAGCCTCAGGTTTGCTTTAACAATGCAGTTAGCAGTACGAGGAACTGAATTACATGGCAAATATAGTATAAAATTTCTATACAGATATTTGATTAAGCTTCAAATTAACAATTGATTAACACTAAAATGATTCAAACAACTGGTTTATTTAGTGACATTTATAATAAGACACACTGTTTGCTAAGTTACGAAATCATCACCAAACTAATTAAGGCATTATATTTGCACCTATCATATAAATGGCATATAACTATTCAAAATAATTGTCATTTCTAATTTGCATCTAACATCTTTAAATATGAATACATTTAAAAAGTTTATCTCTTATTCGCTTATTATCCTGGCGATTGTAATTATCAGTAGTTTTCAATTAATGCCTGATAGTGATAAATACAATGAACAATGGCAAAAAGTAGAAAATTTCGTAAAAAAAGGTCAACCTAAATCAGCAATTAAAATTGTTGATGAAATATATAAGACTGCAAAAGGAGAAAATGATAAACCTCAAATTATAAAGTCGCTCATATATCGTGTAAGTCTGCAAAGCCAATTTGAGGAAGAGCACATAATCAAGTCTATTGATATTTTCAAAAGGGAAATTGAAACTGCATCTACACCTGAAAAACAGATATTACAATCATTGGTTGCAGAGCTTTTTCAAACATACTATAACTCAAACAGATGGGTTATTAACTCCCGAGAGATTGTATCTGAAAACGATAGCGAAGATATTAATACATGGGATGCCCTTACACTTAACAAAGAAATTGAAAAGTATTATAGTGCTTCATTGCAAAATGAAAAAGAGCTTTCAAAAATACCTCTCAAAAATTATAATGCTGTACTGCTCCAAGGTGATTCGGCCAATACAACATTGTTTCCTTACTTATTTGATTTGCTTGCAAACAGGGCATTAAATTATTTTACATCAAGTGATTATGAATTTACACAGATGTCTACTCCTGTTCAAACAAACAGTGCTAATTATTTAATCCCAACACCTGAATTTGCTAATTTGAAGATTAATCCTCTTAATAATAAAGAAAGTTTCATCCTCTCAATTTTTCAGAAATTAATATCATTACATATCAAAAACAACAATACAGAGGCTCTTGTGGATTTGGATCTAAGAAGACTAAAATACGTAGAGAATAATTCAAATCATTCATCTGATATTGGAAGCAAATATATTAGTTCATTAACATATTTGGCAAAAAAATATAACAATCACCCTGTTTTTGTATCTATTGCATTCGAACTAGCGAACCAATATTTCATAGATGGGAAAAACTACTCCCCCAAGTACAATGAAGATAATAAATTCAACTTTGTTAAGGCTGACAGTATTTGTAAACTTGCATTAAAACAATTTCCTGATGTTATAGGATCGAACAAATGCCGTAATTTAAGTGAGCAAATAAATCAAGTCGATTTTAAATTTGATATTCAGGTTGCTCAATCGCCCGACTCCCCAACATTATCATTGATTGAGTTTAAAAACATTGATCGTTTATACTTTAAAGTTGTTGTTGGTAACCCCAAGGCAAATGCCGACAGGCACAACAAAAAAGAAAATATTCAAAATCAACTACGTGAAAAAGAAGTAATTTCATGGGAACAAGAGCTTCCTGCGACAACTGATCACAGATCGCATTCTGTTGAGATTAAGATCCCGGAACTTCCTCTGGGATATTACATAATCTTTGCATCCAACGATTCATTATTCAGCACAACCCAAACTATTAAGTTCAAACCAATTTGGATTACCAACCTAAGTTATATAACCAGTGCTAATCCAAGTTCTGAACATACTGATATGTATATTGTTAATCGGGAAACAGGAAAAAGTATTGGCGATGTAAGTATTACAATATATAAGCAGAGTTATGATAATCGCAGCAGGAATTATACCATTAAAGAAATTGGGAAAGTAATTTCTGACAATGTTGGGTATGCAAAAATTGAATCGATTAGTGATAATAATTATGGTACATACTTATTTGAGTTTGAAAAGGATGGGGACAAACTTTTTTCAGAGAATTACCTAAACTTTTTTCGCGCTACTGAAAATAACAAACCAAAAATTAAAACATTTTTGTTCACCGACAGGGCTGTATATCGTCCCGGCCAAACAGTATATTTTAAAGGTATTGTTACTGAAGAAATAGCACAAGACATTAAATTGCTTAAGGATTATACCACTGATATTGAGTTTACAAACTCGAGTAGAAAGATAATAGCTTCAACAAAGTTTACAACTACCGAAGATGGTTCATTTAATGGATTCTTTACAATTCCTATTGGAGGATTGAATGGGCAAATGACAATAAAGAGCAAAACCGGTTCTATTCAAATATTAGTCGAGAATTACAAACTTCCAACATTTGAGGTAGTTTTCGATAGTCTTACCGGCCAACCAAAACTAGGTGATAATATTTCAATTACCGGCAGTGCCATGGGGTATGCAGGTAACGCCGTAGATGGCGCCGAGGTTAAGTACAGAGTTATTAGAAAGGTAAACTTCCCATGGCCATATTACAGAGTATTTTCATGGTTTCCACCAAACATTAAAAACGATCTGGAAATTACAAACGGAGTGGTTACAACCTCTTCTTTGGGTAAATTTAGTGTTCAATTTGATGCTATCGCTGATAATAATATCTCACTAAAAACTGATCCTGTATTTACATATGAAATTATTACCGAAGTAACCGACATAACAGGCGAAGTGCAGACAGGGCAAACCAGTGTTAAAATTGGAACCAAGTCTGTGATCCTAGATATTGAAATACCTGAGGTTGTTGAATTAGGAAACATCGGAACTCCAAAAATTAATGCCAAAAATTTAAACGGATCAGGTATTAAATTCGAAGCCACCATAACCGTTTACAAACTCACTCCACCAACAAGACTACTAAGTAATCGTCCCTGGCCTCAACCTGAATTTAGTGTTATCCCTGAAAAAGAATTCATTGTTGATTTTCCGCATTTGCCTTATAAAAATGAGATTGACCCACTTACATGGGACAAAACAAAAGTTGCTGAAGGGCAACTAACCATATTAGGATCCGGTACGATTCCTGCAAACTTATTCAGTGAACTAGAGCAAGGTGAATACTTAATTATTGCTGAAGGTAAAGATAACCAAGGAAATACTATTGAAACTAAACAAGTTTTCACATTGTATTCATCATCAGGAAAAAAGATGCCCGGCAACATGATTGAATGGGTTGCTGTAACCAGTAACAAAGCAGAGCCCGGGGAAACAATAAAACTTGTTGTGGGTTCAGCAACTCGTAAAACTCCGTTAATGTATGAGATAGTAAATGGAAAAAACATAATCGAAAGAAACTGGATTACATTAAACAAGGGGCAAAAAATTATTGAGATTCCTGTTGTTGAGGCTTACAGGGGTAATTTTTCGATAAATGTAACCATGGTTAAATTCAACGAGTTTTATTCAAAAAACATAAATATAGTTGTTCCTTTTACAAATAAAGAGCTTTATATTTATCTCGAAACATTCCGCAGTCACTTAACTCCGGGACAAAAAGAAGAATGGAAAGTCACGATTAGCGGCAAAGATGGTCAGAAATTATCGGCTGAATTATTGGCAGGAATGTATGATGCTTCTTTGAATATTTTTAGGACAAACCAGTGGCAAATGAATCTTTATCATAATAAGTCTCGCTCATCCGGATGGGAATCAAATCAATTTAACACCTCATTATCAGCAACATTATTTATGCCTGAATTAAAGTATTATCGGGCTGCCAGTATTAATTACCCAACAGTAAATTGGTTTGGGTATCAAAATATGGGTTACAATAGCAATAACTACGGTGGGATGGATTACAATTATCGTAAATCAGTAATAGCACAGGAATCGATGGGATTAGAGGAGGAAGAGCTAACTGATAATGTACTATTTATGGTAGAAAATGATGAGAATATATCTGGGGATATAGATACTCCTGAGATTAATCAACAAAAAGAAACCATCCCTCTTCGTAGCAATTTCAACGAAACTGCTTTCTTTTTCCCGAATCTTAAAACAGACGAGCTTGGAAATGTATCATTTAGTTTCAACACTCCTGACGCACTTACCGAATGGAAAATACTGATGCTCGCTTACACCAACGATCTTAAAGTTGGTACTCTGGAAAGAAAAATCAAATCACAAAAAGAATTAATGATTATTCCGAATGTACCACGATTTGTGCGCCAGGGAGATACATTATTATTTACAGCAAAGGTTATTAATTTCACTGATAATAGCATAGATGCATTATCAAAGATTGAATTTTTTGATGCTATTACCATGAAATCAGTTTCATTATTTATTGATGATAATGATCATACTATTTCTCAAAAAATTAAACCAAAACAGAGTGGAGCAGTAAGTTGGCGCATAAGCATACCAGATGATATTAGTATGCTGTCTTACAAAATTACATCTTCAACAGGTACTTTTACTGATGGTGAAGAAAGGATGTTTCCAGTGCTAACGAACAGGATGTTAGTTACAAGTTCTTTACCTATGAATGTTAGTGGGTTAAGCACTACAGATTTTAAATTTGATGCATTGGAAATATCCAATAATAGTAGTTCGATAAATAATTACAAATACACCATTGAGTTTACTTCAAACCCCGCATGGTATGCCGTTCAGGCTCTTCCCTACTTAAGTGCACCTGAGAATAGTAACTATATGTCATTATTTAACAGCTATTTTGCTAATTCACTTTCATCGTTCATTGTAAACAGCAACCCAAATATTAAAGCTGTTTTTGAAAGCTGGAAAAACATTACTCCTGAAGCGCTTCTTTCAAATCTTGAAAAAAATCAGGAACTTAAAAACACAATATTAGAGGCTACTCCCTGGGTTCTTGAAGCCGACGATGAAAGTGAACAAAAACGCAGAATAGCAATTCTATTTGATGTAAACATTATGTCAGATAGTAAAGAAGAGGTACTTAACAAACTATACGAGGGACAATTGCCATCAGGTGCATGGCCTTGGTTTAATGGTATGAAAGAAGACCGACATACAACTCAATCTATTACACTTGGAATGGCAAAACTACATCACAAAGGTGTATTGGATTTAAAGAGTGGCAACAAACGCTTTCAAATGGTTCGTAAGGCAATTACCTGGCTTGATGCAGAAATAGCCAGCGATTATGTAAAACTAAAAAAAACCAGTCCAAAATTATTGAATAATTATAACCTTAGGAGTTCCCAAACTCAGTATTTGTATTTAAGATCACTTCTGGTGGATATCATTCCCATTCCTGATAAATCAAATGAAGCAATTGAATATTACATCAATCAGGCCAGCAAATACTGGCTAAAGCAATCAAACTATTTACAGGGAATGACGGCAATAATGCTTCATAGCTTTGGTCATAGAAATGAATCGGAAGCAATTATTCGCTCATTAAAAGAAAGGTCGTTATATAGCAAAGATTTGGGCATGTACTGGCGTCAGGAAACTGGTTGGAATTGGTATCAGGCACCTGTTGAAACACAGGCAATGATGATTGAAACCATGGCACAGTTAGATAATAATCCTACGGTTATTGAACAATTGAAGATTTGGTTGATAAAACAAAAACAAACTCAGCATTGGAAAACTTCAACAGCTACTGCTGAGGCAGTTTATGCTCTGCTTATGTATGGCAATAACTCCCTTGAAAATAATGAATTAGTTGAAATAAAAGTTGGCGAAAAGATGGTTGATGTAAGTACCAATTCGGATATTACAGCAGAAGCCGGTACCGGATATTTTAGTACATCATGGGCAGGAAAAGAAATTACCGCGGAATTATCAAACATCACAGTAAAAAATCCGAACAATAATATAGCATGGGGAGCAGCATACTGGCAATATTTTGAGGACATGGATAAAATCGAGTCTCATAATTCTCCTTTATCAATAAGTAAAAACCTTTTTGTCGAAAAACTCACTAATGAAGGTCCAGTTTTGGTAGCATTTGATATGGATCAGGAATTAAAAACGGGCGACAAAGTCGTAGTAAGGTTAATAATTTCTACTGACAGAGCTATGGAATACGTGCACCTTAAAGATATGCGGGCAACTGCTTTTGAGCCTGTTTCACCTCTATCAGGTTACTCATATAGTGGCGGTCTATGGTACTATAAAAACATAACAGATGTTAGCACTGAGTTCTTTATGCGATACTTAAATAAAGGCACATATGTGCTTGAATATCCATTATTTGTAACTCAAAAAGGAGATTTCACAAATGGAATAGCAACAATACAAAGTATGTATGCTCCTGAGTTTGGGGCACATTCTTCGGGGTTAAGGATTAAAGTTGGTGAGTAATTATATCTCGGATATCACCTTTCGAATCGAAAAAACATGAAAGGTGATAAATAAATTGCTTTTAACATATTTTGTAACTAAATTTGTATGAGTTACATCTGAAAAGTTTTAAAAGCTAACAACCCAATGAACATTATAGGCCGATTTACAAAAAACCTTGTGGATTCTGTTGCAGATGCAGGGGAAAAATTTCTGAATATTAGGAAATTACGAGGTACTTCAACACAAATATTACTTGATCTATGCGATGATCTGATTTCGCATAAAGGTGTAGCTTCTGGCATTGCCCTCGCCAGAGAAGTGATGAATCGTTATAACCTCTTATCCATAAAAGAGAAATTAACTTTTTTTAAGGAATTAAATAAGAAGATGGGGCCAGATCTGGAAAGCATTAAAACAGTAGCACAAGCATTTACAGATCAGCCGAATGAAAAAACACTGAGTGATCTTTCACGCCAAATTAATTCGAAACGACAAGAACTATTTAGCAGGATGATTATGGCACCAATGGGAACAAAAGCAATAGTTTCGCTAAGGGAAGACTTGCTGGATTTTATTCCTTCAAATTCCGATTTAGAAACTATTGATGATGAACTCAGGGGGTTACTTACGGCATGGTTTAATCCTGGGTTTCTTGTTCTTAGAAAAATCGATTGGGATACCGAGGCTTCTATTCTCGAGAAGATAATTCAATATGAAGCAGTTCATACAATTGCTAATTGGAATGACTTAAAAAGCAGATTAACAACAAACAAAAGGTGTTTTGCTTATTTTCATCCGGCCCTTGATGATGAGCCATTGATTTTTGTTGAAGTCGCTTTAACCAAAGGTATAACAGGCTCTATTCAATCAATATTTAACGACCAAAGCATTGGGGAAAAGGAAGCTGATACCGCTATTTTTTATTCTATAAACAATTGTCAGCGTGGACTTAAAAAAGTTCCATTGGGAAACTTCCTCATCAAAATGGTTGTTACACAGCTAGCATCGGAATTACCTTCAATAAAAAAATATAGTACATTATCCCCAATCCCGGGATTTGCCGACTGGCTTAAGGATGAAATAAAGTCGGATAGCTCCGAATTTATTACTGAAGAAGGTCGTAAATTACTTAAACCACTTGAAGATGAAGCTTGGTATAAAGATCCTAAAAAAAGTGAACTATTGAAAAAACCATTAGTTAATGCTTGCGCAATATATTTGATTAGGGTTAAAAAGTATAATAAGCCTGTTAATTCTGTTGCTCGATTTCATTTTGGCAATGGTGCTAAATTATACCGCATTAACTGGATGGGAAATACTTCGGAATACGGAATTGCCAAATCCTTTGGTTTGATGGTAAATTATCTTTATGATTTGAAAAAGATTGAAGCAAATCATGAAGCATATGTACAAAACGGAGAGTTGGCAATATCAAAAACAGTTAAGTCTATTTTGGTAATGAAATAAGTTACTCTGTATACGACCTTTCAGGTCTTTGCCAGACTGAAAAGTGGTAAAAAACTCAATCCAAATTCCGAATCTCAAATACAGCTCTGTTAAAGGTAGTATCTATCTTATGATAAATGGGATAGAATCCTTTTTCGTCAAGTACATTTCGGCCAACAAAAGCCTTAAATAAGGTTGCTATTTTATCCTTCGAAATTTGAACTTTTTCATCACTTTGGCTAATCCCCTTATCTTCAGCATAAGCAATTAGTTCTTCAAATATACTATCATCCATTTTAAAGTTCTTATCAAAGCTTTCAAAATCTTGAAACTTATTTAGCCTGGCTCTGTTTCTATCAGTATAATCAAATGCAAATTGGAAAATTAAACCTTTATTTGCAAGCAAGTTATAATAAGTGTGTATGCTGTCAGTAATCAATGGCACAAAAATATCAGGCATAATACCACCACCACCATAAACAACTTTTCCTTTTGGTGTAATGTATTTAAGTGAATCGTTAAAATGTATGCTGTCTTTATTTGTCATTTCACCATTGTGGTAACGAAGATAATACTCCTCATAATAACTTTCCGAATCACCATTGTCATATGGTTTTTGAATACAACGTCCGGTTGGAGTATAATATCTTGCTGTTGTAAGCCTTACTGCTGATCCATCGGGCAAACTTATCTGTTCCTGAACTAAGCCTTTACCAAAGGTTCTGCGACCAATTATTAGACCCTTATCATTATCCTGAAGAGCTCCGGCAATAATTTCACTGGCTGAAGCCGAATTTTCATCAACCAGAACGGCAATATCTATATCTTCAAAATCACCATCATCGGTTGCAAATGCATGTCGTTTGGCACGATTTTTACCATTAGTGTAAACTATTAATTCCCCTTCCTTTAAAAATTCATCGCTAATTCCTATTGCAGCCTGAAGTAAACCTCCGGGATTACCTCTAAGGTCAAGAATTAACTTAGTCATTCCTTCTTCCTTAAGTTCCTTTGCAGATTCAATAAACTCATCATATGTGGTGGCCGAAAATTTATTAAGCTTAATATAACCAACATTATCATCAACCATGTATGCAACATCCAGGCTGTAAGTAGGAATTACATCACGAGTAATGGTAAAATCAATAAGCTTTGGAACCCCCCTGCGAAAATTACTAACCTTAACTTTTGTTCCTTTTTTACCCTTTAATTTACGAACAGCATCATTATTTGTTATACCTATTCCTGCAACAAGCGTATCATCAACCATAACAATTCTATCACCAGCCATCAAACCAACCTTTTCGGATGGTCCGCCCGGAATTGGATTAATTACAGTAATGGTATCTTTTTGGATTCTAAAGGAAATCCCAATTCCTTCGAAACTCCCAAGCAAGGGGTCGTTTACTTCATTAAACTCCTCACGTGATATATACATTGAATGGGGATCAAGTTCTTCGAGCAATCCCCTTATGGCATCATTTTCAAGGCTTTCTCGATTAACCGTATCAACATAGTCCTGAATAATATAATCAAGAATATCACCGGTTTTGTTGTATTTGTTACTACCCAAGGGCAATAGTGATTTAGCCCCTTGATTATTACTTACAAGAAGAGAGCCAATCCAAATTCCAATAATAAGGACAATTGAGAAGGCAATGGGTAAATATATTTGAAGTTTACTGTTTTTCTTATTCATAGAATATTTTTTGCAAAAGTATTAAAAAAGTAGTTGGCGATGAGGTTGTAATTCTTAGGATGTAGTATTCATATTGAAAAAAAAGATGGGCTGAACTAGTGTGAACAATATATCAGGTTTGCATCATCCTAAAATAATCCATTTTTTTCAACCATGATTACACTGTACGAATTAGCACACTTAGTGTTTATGTTCGAACAGATTTTTGCCATTGAAAAAAATTCACTAAACGTTACCCTCTGTTTTTATGTGTATTACAATTTTCGGTATGCTATTCGCATTTAAAAAGTCTAAACACTACTAAAACTTACTACAATGAAATCAAGAATCGCAACCTTCTTGATAGCTTTGTGCATGTTCATGTCAGGAACTGCCTTTGCTATTAACCCCGTAAATCTTAATTCTGATGCCTCAAAAGCTGTGGCTTCATTACTAAAACAAGAGATTGATTATCCAAAATTTGCCAAGGAAGAAAATTTCGAGTGCTGTGTATTAGTAAGAATAATTGTTGCTGATGATGGCACATTTAAAGCTGATTGCGTCAATTGCAATTGTGTTAGAATGAAAGCACATGTTATCAAAGTTATTGAAAATATCGACAAAAAAGAGTTTAGTAAATACGCAGGTAAAGAATTTAGTTTTAAAATAGACTTTAAGCTGATCTAGCCTGAATAATTAAAGAATCCACCATCTAAGAAGTTGGACTTGGATTGCATCCATAGGACGCTTTATTTAATAAAGCACATGTTATGGAGTGTTGGAGAAATGGAAGCAGGGTGCTATTTTGCCAATAAATCCACAAATGGACTATTATAACCCAAAAAATCAGAATTACGATATCAACTGGGATTATATTTTCATCACTCCACGTCCATTATGCCCTTATTACTTTTTATATATAACAGTCAAACATAACCACCATCAAAGTAGATAGATTTCAAATGTAAATTAAACTGGCTATTGACAAATTGATTTTCTGAAGTTCAAAATGGAATAATTTCAACGGATCATACAAATGCTATCTTTGTGAAAAAACTCAGTTAGCATTTACAATGAAGGCTCTTGTCATATTATGTATTTTTCAATTATTATCGCTCGGCCTAATTGGTCAGCATGTTGTTGGATCTCCATTTTCGAAACATAAAACCGATTTGGAAAAACACGATGCCGAAAGTTACATCAACTATGATGCTTACAGGTTTGATGGCATTATACCCATTAAATTTAGAGAAATATCTACTCCTTCAAAAACAGTATTTGGATACTTACCTTACTGGCAATACCCTTCGTCTGTTGAATATTTACAATACGATCTTCTTAGTCATATTTCAATTTTCGATTTTGGCATTACCGAAAATGGTGATATTGAAACCCCTCCAAATTGGCCATGGACTGATGTAATAAACGCATCACATCAAAATGGGGTAAAGGTTATACTAACCGCAGTAAATTTTAATGGCTCACAAATTCATACATTACTAACTGATGATGAAATTAAAGATGCTTTATTCTCAAATATACTTTCTGAATTGCAGCAATATAGTCTTAATGGTGTTAATATAGATTTTGAAAGTGTGAACTACTCCGACAGAGGTTTTCTAATCAATAATTTCATGTTAGAACTTACCGAATACTTACATGCTATTGATTCTTCATATGAAATATCTTTTGCTGCACCTCCCATAAATTGGGGTGGCTGGGATTTCGATGGACTTGCCCTTGCGTGCGACTACCTATTTATTATGGGTTATGACTTTTATGGACCATGGAGTAGTACAAGTGGCCCTTGTGGACCTCTTATTGGTGGCTCGTACAATATTACAAATGCAATACTAGAAGAGTATGGAGAAGTAGTTGCAACATCCCCTCAAAAACTCATATTAGGCGTTCCTTATTATGGAAATAATTGGAGAACGCAAAATAACTGGGCATATTCGAATGTAATCGATCATATATACCAGCCAACTTTTCAAAATGCAATGAACCAGGCCGCACAATATACTTTTCTTTGGGACAATCAAAGTGAAACTTCATGGAGTTTATATTACAATGGTAATGATTATTATCAAACTTGGTTTGATACAGATTCAAGTATTGGGCTTAAGTTTGATTTCGCAGAACAATATCAATTAAAAGGAGTTGGCATGTGGGCTTTGGGTTATGATGGTAACCGATTGGAATTGTGGGATGAATTACGAAAACATTTTGGATCACCTGTTTCAACTGAAGACCTATCAATCCTTAACCGAAAGGAAATAGTAAAAATATATCCTAACCCCTTCTCCGGAATTACTACTATTGAGATAGATAATACAAATTCCAATTATTTCAATATCGATATAATTGATAGCTATGGAAGAATCGTAACCTCTATTAACGAATCGAAAAAAGATTCGCACCAATCATTTACTTTCAATATCGATTTATCAAACCAATCCCCGGGTATTTATTTTTGTGTTTACAGAAGTATGTCAGCCAACACACAAACTACAATCTCAAAAAAACTAATCCTCCAATAACACAAAACTCAAAACTCCATAAACTCATTATATTTGCACAAAATTTTTGAGGAGATTGTCATTCTGAACCTGTCTGCCGACAGGCAGGCAAAGTGAAAAATCTCAATATAATATAAAATTAAAAATGAGATCCTTCGCTCCGCTCAGGATAACAAAAAAGAGTTTATATGTTTAAAAAAATCCCACACACTTACGTAATTATTTTTAGCATCATAATTCTGGCAGCCATTTCAACATGGTTTGTGCCTGGTGGTGAATATAGCCGTGAACAGATAATTGTTAATGGTATTGAAAGAACTGTAATCGAAAAAGGCTCGTTTGAATATGTGGATAGTCAGCCCCAAACATGGCAAGTTTTTGAAGCTTTTTTTCAGGGATTTGTAAATCAATCGGGAATAATAATATTTATACTAATGATCGGGGGAGCTTTTTGGATTGTTAACAGCACCAAAGCAATTGATATCGGAATATTTTCTTTTCTTCAATTCACGAAAAAACTTGAAAAAAACAAATTGCTTGAGAAAATAGGGGTTAACAATATTATCCTCACAATGATAATGCTGGTATTTAGTGTGTTTGGAGCTGTTTTTGGAATGAGTGAAGAAACAATTGCCTTTATAATTATTCTTGTTCCTCTATCCATATCAATGGGGTACGATTCAATTGTTGGAGTTAGTATAAGTTTTGTAGCAGCCGGACTAGGTTTTGCCGGAGCTGTATTAAACCCATTTACAATTGGGATTGCCCAGGGTATTGCAGATTTGCCACTTTTTTCGGGCTTTGCCTACCGTCTTTTTTGTTGGTTTGTAATTAATTTGGTTGGGATTATATGGATATTGAGATACGCAGCAAAGATTAAGAAAAACCCTAAACTGTCGCCCGTTTATGAAACTGATGATTACTGGAGAAAAAGACATGAGTCGGACGCAAATGAGGTTGTTGATTATCATACACCGCGCTCTGCATGGTATGCTTTTATTATTCTTTCCATTGGTTTGTTTATATTTTCCTGGATGTACCCAACAACGGAAATGAAAATTGGAAATTCAATAAGTATTTTTCCGGCTGTTCCAATCTCAACAATTCTATTTATTATCATGGGGATAATAAGTCTAAAAAAATCCGTTCATTTTTTCATCCTCAACATACTTCTTTTCACCATTGTGTTTCTTATTGTTGGTGTAATGGGATATGGCTGGTACATTGAAGAAATTGCAAGCTTATTTCTTGCCATGGGTCTCTTCTCGGGTATTGCCTTTAATTATCATGCCAATGAAATAACAAAGCAATTTTTAGAAGGAGCCAGAGATATAATGTCGGCAGCATTAATTGTTGGATTGGCCGGTGGTATACTTGTTGTTCTTGAAGATGGAAAAATTATCGATACAATATTGCATAGCGTTTCCTCATCAATGGAGGGAATGGGCAAATTAGGTACAGTAAGTGTAATGTATGTGATTCAAAATATAATTAATGTTATAATCCCATCAGGGTCAGCTAAAGCAGCATTAACAATGCCTGTAATGGCTCCATTTTCTGACCTTGTAAATCTAAGTCGTCAGGCAACTGTTATGGCGTTCCAGTTTGGTGATGGCTTTACTAATATGATAACACCAACTTCAGGAGTACTAATTGGAGTTCTTGGAGTGGCAAAAATTCCTTATGACAGTTGGGTAAAATGGATAGGAAAGTTTATGATAGTATTATTAATACTTGGCTGGTTGTTGTTGATTCCTACTGTTACAATGAATTTGGATGGGTTTTAATTTATTATTTTTGAGGAAGTAAAAAAGGAAATACCTATATATACATACTCCTGAATACCTTCCGGAAAGTACGGAAGACTATTCGCACGGCACTGAAAACAAAACCAATAGCTTATAAAAATATTTAGTAACACTAAACTATGAAACAAAACATTGAAAATATCGAATTACAATTTTTAACAATAAATGACTATCAAGAATTAAAAGAAACAATGATTGAGGCATATTCAAACATGCCCGGATCATATTGGTTTGAATCCCATATTAAATCATTAATTGATAAATTTCCTGAGGGACAGGTTGTAATAAAAGTAAATGACCAGTTGGCAGGATGCGCATTATCAATAATTGTTGATTATGATAAATATGATGATAATCATACTTACGTTGAAATTACCGGAAATTATACTTTTAGTACCCATACCCCTAATGGTGATGTACTTTATGGAATAGATATTTTTATCAAACCTGAATTTCGGGGATTAAGACTTGGCAGGAGGCTATACGATTACAGGAAAGAATTATGTGAAAGGCTAAACCTTAAAAGTGTTGCATTCGGAGGAAGAATCCCCAACTACCACAAATATTCTGATACACTAACACCTAAAGAGTATATCGCCAGAGTAAGAAGGAAAGAAATACAGGATCCTGTATTAAATTTTCAGGTATCCAACGATTTTCATCCTGCAAAAATCCTTAAAAACTATCTTGAAGGCGATGAAGCATCAAATGAATATGCTGTTCTGCTTGAATGGGACAATATTTATTATGAAA
>CALDOI010000248.1 GCA_937912115.1 uncultured Bacteroidota bacterium
ATCCTTATCTCTTATTTTTTTTAGATCAATGGGAATGCTTGCATCCCAGTCACTGCAATTTCCGGCATCTGATAATCCGGGAAAGTCGGGCATTAATGAACTACTGAGGAGGTTGTTGTCAAGAGGGATTATATCTTTAACTATAAAATATTCTGATTTTTCTTGAAGCCTTCGTAACAGCCCAATAACATAATATTGGACTTCCAAAGAATCACCAATTTTTGCATCTAAGTCATTGGCAAGCCATGAGTTTATAATAATCTCACTATTTGTTATTTGTTGGCCAAGATAATCGTTAGAAATTGCTGAAACAAAGGAATATGGAGTTTCATTGTTGTTTGTTGAAATTGAATTTACAAAGTATGTCAGGATTTTTTGACTTGGAATACGGATTGTATCAATGCTACTAGAAAACGTATGATCGATAAAAATCCTGGTGGATTTAAGTTCAAATTTGTCACCATCTATGTTGGTTAGAGTGAGTCCTAAATCTTTCAGTGTAATATTTGATTGCAGACTTTTATCTAATGTCTCTTTATCAATATTTTCGTTATCTGATGTAATAATTATATTCGATAACTCATCAAGATCTAATTTATCACCAAGAAAATCCTTATTAATAAAAACGTTGTAGGGAGGAGTTTGATTATTTCTTATGCTGAAACGACCAAGCATGGAATCTCCGGCAATTTCTTTAACAATCATTCTCAAAGCAATAGTTTGTTCCTCATCACTTGTAAAAGGAGCGTCAAGAGGAACAATATCAGCATTTCGAATTCGCAACAATAATTCCTGTCCAATATCCAGACTTAATTTATTTGCAAGGTGCTGGGATACAATTATTTCATTACCTAAAAGTTTAGGAGTATTGATGTTTGAAAGTGCCCAGAAGTCATTATCAATACCTAATAATTGTACTTTATTTACACGCTTTTGGTTTTCGGTATTAATGGCAATACCTTCAAGCATCAATAACGAAGCTGTTGCAATACCCAAATCATTTGATATTTTTTTAGATAGCTGATTACTGACAAAACGGTCACCGGTTACAAGAATATATTCTGTATTTCCCAACCTCTGATCAACAAGTTTTTTCAGACTATACTTTACGGAATCTCCAATAATTAAAGCACCTGTAAGAACTGCTGTACTTATTATTGTAGCCAGAAAAACAGCAAGGTGTTGTTTGCTATAGTAGGAAAGACTTCGTATGATGAAACTAATACTGTTCATATTAAGCTGATATTAACTTTCCTCCGGTTAATTTATGGATATTTCCAATAGTATTTGCGAGTTTCAAAGAATGGGTAACCACAATAAGAGCTGTGTTGTTTTCCTTATGCATTTCAAAAAGCAGCCTTCCAATGCTGTCGGCTGATTCTTCATCCAATGATCCGGTAGGTTCGTCAGCCAGTATTAAATCGGGTTCGTTTATTAATGCCCTAACAACAGCAACTCTTTGGCATTCACCACCTGAAAGTTGACCCGGCAACTGGTGTATATTGTCAACCAATCCTACTTTTTTCAGCAATATCTTTGCCCTTTCGATAGCCAGTTTTTTATACGACTTATCTTTAATTGGAATTGTGGGAAGAAGAACATTTTCGAGGACATTTAATTGAGGTAGCAAATGATGTGACTGAAAAATAAAACCAATTTTCTGATTCCTTATTTCAGCAAGCTGACTTTCATTATATTTAACTAACTCATTTCCATTAAACTTAACAATTCCCGATGTAGGCTTGTCGATTGTTCCTATAATATTTAGTAATGTGCTTTTTCCTGATCCCGAAGGGCCAACAATAGCCATCGCTTCACCATTATTCAATGTCAATGAAATACCTTTTAATACCTCATGTTTAACTCCTGATACATTATTGATGTAAACCTTATTAATATTGTGTAATTCAGTTATCATAGGGTTAACTTTTTATAAATTTCAAGTACTTGTTCGCTCACCGAATCATTGCCATATTTTTCCATAACCGACTTGTATCCCTTGGAACTCATATCTTCAATCAGCTTTGGATTTGAGAGTACTTCAGTCCATTTTTTAGTTAATTCACTTGATGTATTTGGAGTATAGGTAACGCCACCTTGAGTTTGTTTAATTATCTCAGGGAAAGCACCTAAAGCCGGTTGAACCAGAGGAATACCACATGCCAATGATTCAAGTTGATATGTACCAAAAGCTTCTCCCTTCAATACGGGTACCGAAAGTAGAGTTAACCTATTGAAAAAGCTAAATCTATTCTCAGGTTTAAATTCATCAATGAACTCAACATCGTGAAATATTCCTGCTTTTTTTAGTTTTTTTATCTGGGTTTTTACATACTTCTTATCATCAGCAGTATATCCACCAGACAGTTTTAATAATACATTTTTGAATTCTGGTATTTCTTTGAGCTTTATATATGCATCTATTAGCAATCCAAAACCGTGCTCTTCATACATACGTGATATATAGCCGATTACTGGAGGATTATTAACAGGCTTAGCAAAACTATAAAGTGATGAGTCAATCCCAATTGGTACAACGTGCATTTTATTATCCGGGATTCGCATTTTAAGTTTCATTTCGGCAGCATAATAATCGCTCACGGCAATAAATGCATCAACATGTTCGGCTTTTTGGCTCATTAAATTCCATACTTTTTCACGATAGTGGTCGTTCATGGCATCAACCCAAACATCTTCATCCTGTAATGAACAAACTACAGGAATATTTAATTGTTCACGAATTTGTTTTGCTAAACCGATCAAAAGTGCGTTTGAAAGGTGCACAACATCAGGCTTTTCATGATTTTTAAGAAAATCAATAAGTTCCTGTAACTCAACATTCTGATTGCCATCTTTGCCCATAATCATTGAAATGGTCATTTCCTCCAGACCTTCAGTTCTTGTGGAACCGGCTTTTTTAGCAGCATATCTTAATATGGATGATGAGTTGAAAAATCGCTCCATCCAAGGGGGCATTTTTCTAAAAATCTTAAAATTTTGTTTCAGATAAATATTTACTGCTCCATAGAAGATGGGATTAGTATCTTCTTCAACACCGTGTTCCATTGTTAATGGCAAGTAGATTGGCAGCATCATGGCATCGTGCCCAAGCTTAATTAGCGATTTTGTGTATCCGCTGTCGCGAAGACAATTTCCGCAATAAAATGTACCACCAAATCCGGGAACTATATTTACAATTTTCATCGTTTTAACATTTTTTAATATCTATCACTAAATGTATAAACTTTTCCATCTTCAGCACCTACAATTATCATATGATCAATTACTGCCGGAGTACTGCTAATTGGACTTCCAATTTCGTATGACCATATTTTTTCTCCATTCTCTAAATTCAGGATGTATAACCTGCCATCACCTGACGTAATAATTACTTTGCCATCGGCAATTACCGGGGAACTCTCAATCTTACGTAAGGTTTTAAAAGTCCATAATATATCTCCATTTGAACCATCATAGCAATAAACATTTTTGTTTTGCGATCCGATAATAATCTTATTTCCTGCCATGGCTGGTGATCCCAGAAATGGTCCCGCACCTTCGCTTTTCCATAATACTTTGTGATTAGGGATATCTACTTTGTAAAATACTCCATCATAATTTCCAAAATACGCATGATTTTGGTCAATTGCCGCCGATGATGCTATATAGGTTCCAATATCAATAGTGTCAAAAATATCACCATTATTGGTATTAACAAGATGAAGAAAACCATCACATCCACCAAAAATTGCAATATTATTACTTATTGCAGGCGCTCCATTTA
>CALDOI010000249.1 GCA_937912115.1 uncultured Bacteroidota bacterium
AATCATAGTAAATTCTAAAATTTAGATTAACAATTGAAACTACAAGATAGTAGTTGCATATTAAACTTTATTAATGGGGTTTCACTAATGTTATTGTTGGCACTATCCTATTAAAACCATACAAGCTTGCCGGAGTTCATAATTTTTACTGACTAATTGTTAAAACTCTCCCCTCTACGTGATTCCCTTAATTTTGTACGGGATACCCGCAAATGCAATACTTAAACAGCAATCTTAGTGTTATAAGTGGTAATATTGAATCACAATAAATTTAATTGTCTAATCAAAAACATATAAAAATGTCAAACGTTTATGAACAAAAGGTAAATGACTTTATGGCTAAAGTTATTGCTAAAAATCCTGCTGAAGTTGAATTTCATCAAGCAGTTCACGAAGTAGTTGAAACAATTATTCCTTTTATTGAAGAGAATCCTCAATATAGCGAGGGAAAGATTCTAGACAGAATAGTTGAGCCAGAAAGAGTAATTATGTTCCGTGTTCCTTGGTTGGACGATAAAGGTGAAGTACAGGTAAACCGTGGTTTCCGTATTGAAATGAATAGCGCTATTGGACCTTACAAAGGTGGATTACGTTTTCACCCAACTGTAAACCTTGGTATTCTTAAATTTCTTGCTTTTGAGCAAGTATTCAAAAACTCACTAACTACACTACCTATGGGTGGTGGTAAAGGTGGTTCTGATTTTGATCCAAAAGGAAAATCCGACAACGAAGTTATGCGTTTTACACAAAGTTTCATGAGTGAACTGTTCCGTCATATTGGACCAAACACTGATGTTCCTGCAGGTGATATTGGAGTAGGTGGTCGTGAAATTGGTTTCCTTTTCGGACAATACAAAAGACTTAGAAATGAGTTCACAGGAGTTCTTACCGGCAAAGGTATTGCATGGGGTGGTTCATTAATTCGTCCTGAAGCAACAGGTTATGGTACTGTATATTTTGCTGAAGAAATGCTTAAAACTCGTGGAGATAGCATGAAAGGTAAAATTTGTACAATTTCAGGGTCAGGTAATGTTGCTCAGTATGCTTGTGAAAAAGCAACAGAATTTGGAGCTAAAGTTGTAACTCTTTCTGATTCATCAGGATTTATTTATGATCCAAATGGTATTGATGCTGAAAAATTAGCATTTATGATGGATCTTAAAAACGTTAGACGCGGACGTATTAAAGAATACGCTGATAAATATGGCGTTGAATTCTTCCCAGGAAAACGTCCTTGGGGTATTAAATGTGATGTTGCTATGCCTTGTGCTACTCAAAATGAAGTTAATGAGGAAGAAGCAAAAGCCCTTATCGATAATGGTTGTTTCGTGGTATCAGAAGGTGCTAATATGCCATCTTCACCAGAAGCTATTGCTATTTATCAAGGTGCAAAAATCCTTTACGGTTTAGGAAAAGCTGCTAATGCTGGTGGTGTTGCTGTTTCAGGTCTTGAAATGAGCCAAAACTCAATGCGTTTTAACTGGACACGTGAAGAAGTTGATGAAAAACTTCACCAGATTATGAAAGATATTCATACAACATGTGTTGAATATGGTAAAGATGGTGATTACATCGATTACGTTAAAGGTGCTAATATTGGTGGTTTCGTAAAAGTTGCTGATTCAATGCTAGCGCAAGGTTTAGTATAGTCTCTTAGATAATAATATTCTATAAGCCATATCGCTTCATGCGGTATGGCTTTTTTTGTAAAATACCATTTGTAGAAAGAAACACTGAGTTGCCGCAATATTTGATTAAACAAAAAAAGCCCCGCAGTATACGAGGCTTTCCT
>CALDOI010000250.1 GCA_937912115.1 uncultured Bacteroidota bacterium
TTCGGACATGTTGAACCAAGCAAAGTATCCGAAATACTTGACGAATTTTTAAACTCTGACAAAGATTCAAGTTCGACCAGTTCTGGTTTAACATCAAATATAAAGGGGATTGATGGAGAAATTCGAATCGGACTCGGTTCATGCTGTATTGCTAGTGGAAGTTCGGATGTAAAGGCAGAATTGGAAAAATCACTAAAAGCCAACAATACAAAAGTAGATGTTAAACAAGTTGGCTGTGTAGGAATTTGTAATCAGGTTCCATTACTGGAAATTCATAAAAATGGCGAATCACCATATTATTACACCAAAATAAAATCTACGGAAGTAAACGAAATAATAAGAAAACATTTTAGGTCTCGAAATCCATTTACCAGACTTAGAACAGATATATCAGGAATTATCGATAACTACATCATTAATGGGATTCCAAAATCAGTAAAAAAGTACTCATCAGAAAGTGTTGACACTCCCGTGGCCGAATTCCTTAAGGGACAAATAAATATTGCAACAGAACACAGGGGCGCTATTAAACCAGATGATCTGGATGAGTATAAGAAGTTAGGAGGATTCGAAGCACTTCAAAACTGCTTAAATAGTAACCCTAACGAAATAATCAACACCATAAAACAAAGTGGCCTAAGAGGACGAGGTGGCGGTGGTTTTCCTTCGGGACAAAAATGGGAATTGGTTAAAAACACAAACTCCGACCAAAAATATGTTATTTGCAACGGTGACGAAGGTGACCCCGGAGCTTTTATGGATAGAATGTTGCTCGAATCCTACCCTTTTAGAGTTATAGAGGGCTTGATAATTGCAGCTTATACTGTTGGGGCAAATACAGGTCTTTTTTATATAAGGGCTGAATATCCACTTGCCGTAAAACGAATCAAAGAAGCACTCTACTATTGTGAGAAGGCGAATATATTGGGTGACAATATTATGAATTCCGATTTTTCTTTTTCGCTAAATATTTTTGAAGGTGCAGGTGCTTTTATTTGTGGTGAGGAAACTGCACTAATTGCATCAGTTGAAGGAAATAGAGGGTTACCAAAAATGCGTCCACCCTACCCTGCTGTTTCCGGATTGTGGGGTAAACCTACGTTAATCAACAATACTGAAACTTTTTCGTTGGTACCATGGATAATTAGAAAAGGAGCCAACGCTTTCGCTGATATTGGAACTAAAAATAGCAAGGGAACAAAAGTATTTGCATTGGCTGGAAAAATTAACAGAGGAGGATTAATAGAAGTCCCCATTGGAATAACTATTCGCAAAATTGTTGAAGAAATTGGAGGTGGAATACCCAATGGAAAAGCTTTTAAGGCTGTTCAAATTGGTGGGCCATCAGGTGGGTGTATTCCTGCTACAATGAGTGAAACACCAATAGATTTTGAGTCGTTATCCGAAGTCGGGGCAATGATGGGATCGGGAGGTTTAGTCGTTCTTGACGAAGATGATTGCATGGTGGATATTGCCAGATATTTTCTCGAATTCACTCAGGACCAATCATGTGGAAAATGCACATTCTGCCGAATCGGCACAAGAAGGATGCTTGAAATATTAGAAAAAATTTGTAGAGGTGATGGAAAACTGGAGGATATTGAAACTCTCGAAAAACTTGCTGCCAGCACTAAAAAAGGTAGTCTTTGTGGCTTGGGAAAAACAGCTCCAAATCCGGTTATCTCAACCTTAAAATACTTTAGGCACGAATATCTTGAACATATAAATGGAAAGTGTCCAACAGGAAAATGCAAGGAGCTAATTGAGTATTTCATTGTTGATGAATGTATTGGATGCACAAAATGCGCACAGGATTGCCCAACGGATGCCATTGAATTTAAACCATACGAAATACATATTGTTAATAATGACCTTTGTATAAAGTGTGATATTTGCCGTCAGGTTTGCCCTGTTAATGCTGTGATAATTAAATGATAAATCTAACAATAAATAATACAAAGGTTAGTGTTACTGAAGGGACAAGCGTTCTGAAAGCAGCTGAAAAACTGGGAATAGAGATTCCAACAATGTGTTTTCTTGAAGGACTAACCAATCATCCATCTTGTATGCTATGTTTGGTGAAAGACAAGAAAAACGGAAATCTGCAACCATCGTGTGCATTACCGGCAAGTGAAGGCATGGAAATTATTACCGATGACAATGAGATTCACCATGCACGAAAAGAAGCTCTCGAACTTCTTTTAAGCGATCATGTTGGAGATTGCGAAGCTCCATGCCGCCCCAGTTGTCCGGCTAACATGAATATCCCACTTATGAATCGACTGATTGCTGAAGGCAGATTCCATGAAGCGCTTAAGGTTGTAAAAGAAGAAATCGCTCTTCCACTAATTCTTGGATATATTTGTCCCGCACCTTGCGAAAAAGCATGCCGAAGAACACAGGTTGATGAAGCTGTTTCCATTTGCAGTTTAAAGAAGAATGTTGCCATCGATGATATTGAAAATGAAATTCAATATTTACCTGAAAAAGAACCTGCAAGTGGCAAAAACGTTGCCATAATCGGGACAGGCCCAGCTGGTTTATCTTGTGCTTACTATTTATTATTGCATGGCCATAACTGTGTATTATTTGACAAGAATAATGAAGCAGGTGGCACTCTAAGATATGATATCCCTGATGATAAGCTCCCAAAATCAGCATTGGATGCAGAAATTGAAATCATCAAAAAATACGGTGCAGAATTCAAATTAAATACTGATATAACCAAGGAGAAATTTAATTCGGAAATACTACTTGATTTTGATGCCGTTGTATTGGCTATGGGTAATTTTGATGATTCAAATCTAAGTAGTTTTGGTTTTGAGTCAACAGATCACGGCCTTCAAATAAACAGAAATACATTCGAAGTTAACGATACCGGAATTTTTGCATGTGGAAATATTATTCGTTCTCGCCGAATGGCTGTTACCTCAGTAGCACAGGGAAAAGCTGCTGCATATTCTGTTCATCAATATCTAAATGGTATAGCTCCTGAAAGGAAAAAAAGAATGTTTAATTCTAAGTTCGGGAAATTATTTGAAGAAGAAATTCCTGAATATAAGAAGGAAACAATCCCTGATGCAAGAATCAATCTACCAGTTGGTAAACTTGATAATTTTTCAAAAGAACAAGCAATAACAGAAGCTAGCAGATGCATGCATTGTGATTGCAGAAAACCAACAACATGTAAACTCCGAATATTTGCTGATGAATATGAAGCCGACAGAAAGAAATTCTTATTTGGAGAAAGAAAAAAAATCAAAAAGTATTTTCAACATGACATAATCGTTTATGAACCTGAGAAGTGCATCAGATGTAATATGTGCGTTGAAATAACAGCAAAAGAAAAAGACACGGTTGGATTTTCAAGCATTGGACGAGGA
This sequence comes from uncultured Bacteroidota bacterium, assembly GCA_937912115.1. Lineage (GTDB taxonomy): Bacteria > Bacteroidota > Bacteroidia > Bacteroidales > F082. The sequence goes on from CALDOI010000250.1 coordinate 3,384, forward strand.
TTTATTGTTGAAATAAATATGCCTCTTAATCGTTCGATAAAGGAACTACTTAACGCTACTGCTATTAAATGCGCAGAGGAATGTCCAACTGGAGCAATTTCTCTTAAATAACTGAGCTATGAAATTATTAATCAGCCTATTAATTATTCTAATTTCCCTTTCCGGTTACGCTCAGGAAAATTGCTGGTCATCATACCGTGGGAATACCGCTCTGTCGGGGAATGCATTTGCTGAAATACAGGATTCATATAAGCTATTATGGACATTTAACACCGGAGATATAATCAAATCTTCACCCATAGTTTGCAACAATAACATATACATAGGGTCTAATAATGGAAAGCTTTTTTCCATTTCCATGGGTGGAGAATTAAACTGGATGTTTAGCGCCGAAACATCATTTGAAGCTCCACCATTATTCCTCGACAATACTATTTTCATTGGCTCTCTGGAAGGTATTATGTTTGCCATAGATGCAAATTCCGGTAATGAACTTTGGCAATATATAACTGATGGTCAAATATCCGGATCAGCCAACTGGGCGTTTTCATCTGATAAAAAAAGCAAACAAATAATATTTGGAAGTTATGATTACCGCCTCCACTCGGTTGATGCCCGTACAGGCGATTCACTCTGGAAATATGAAACCGATAATTATATAAATGGAGCGCCTGCAATAAGTAATAATATTGCAATTTTTGGTGGATGTGATGG
>CALDOI010000251.1 GCA_937912115.1 uncultured Bacteroidota bacterium
CATCTGTAATGGGTTCATAAACCCTAATGGTATTGATTCCGGCTTCTTTCATCAAAGCTAGATCTTTGGTTAATTGGCTGAAACTACGTCTATCACTTCCCTTTGGTACCGGATGGTAACATATTCCTTTAATGGTATAAACAGAATCATTAACTAATATCTGTCGTCCGGATATGGAGACAACATCAGCTTTAACACAAACTGCTGTCAAAACTAAAATGGTGAATATTATAATTACTGTTCTCATGTATATTAGTTTTCTCTTTTCTTGCTTTTAGTTTTATCTGAAACAATAATCGTTTGTAATGCCTGTGCGCTAATCTGTACTTCAGTTGAACGATCTCCAAGGGATATTACTATGTTCTTTGGTACGGCACTCATATTTAATACTACAGCGGCTATTGTACCATCAGGGTTCTGTGCAGCTGTCATCAACAACTCTTTGTCAGATATTTCGAATCCAATACGAACCGCCCCAGGCCTGATAAATCTGCTAAAATGAGCCATGGTATGGTATAGGGGTGTAAAATAGACTTCATCTTTCTCAGGATCAACTATTACGGGAGCAACACACCAGTTTTTGAACCAGTTTGGGCCCCCTTGTTTGTCAAGTACCATATTCCAATCTACCCAACCATCTACCCAGTTGTTGAGACAGCCAATTATATCACGGGCATATCGATACACTGGAACATATTTTGGATGATCTTTTTTCTGATCTTCAGGAGCCCAATCCCATCCCCAGTCGGTTGCTTCTTTTGCCCAATACCAACTGTCATCTTTCCAATGTGGAATCTCAGAGTCTACACATGCTTCTGACTGAATAAGGTATTTATTGGGTTCCATATTGTGGGTAAAATTTAATGAACCGGGAAACCAATCTACAGTACTTGCATACCAATGAATAGCAAAGCCATCAAAATATTTTGATGATGCCTCATCTTTATAAATCACCTCTGCCCATTGTTCCAATTCCTCACCTCGGTTTTGATCATAAGCCAATATTTTCACATCTTGACCTTCCGATTTAAGTTTAGGTCCTAGGTGGTTGCCTACAAAATCCACCATTTCCTCCGCAGAATAGTGCATGCTCTCCCAATTATTCCCATTGCCCAAGGGTTCATTCTCAACGGTTATTCCCCAAATATCAATGCCTTCTTTTTTATACTCCTTTAAATATTTTGAAAAAAACAATGCCCATGAATCGTAATATTCAGGCAGCAAACTGCCTCCCACCCAATTGTTGTTGTCCTTCATCCAAGGTGGTGCTGTCCAAGGAGAAGCGATAATCTTGAATCCATCCTCTGAAATTGCCATTGCATCCTTGATCATTGGAATTATATCATCTTTATCCTCATCAATCGAAAAGCTTGCTAATTCCTTGTCGTTTTCAATAGGCGCATACGAATAGTTACTCAAAGAAAAATCACAAGAATTAATATGTGTGCGGGTTAAGGAATATCTTGCCCCATGCGATCCAAAATATGCATCTAGTATCAAATCACGGTTTTTCTTACTTAATTTGTTTAATAAATAGGCAGAGGATTCTGTAAACGATCCGCCAAAACCAGTGATGGTTTGATAGCTATTTTCAGGTAATAATTTTACTGATACAACATTATCCCCAGTAGCAAAGTCAGTTACTTTTTTGAGTTGATTGCCATTGGCAGAAGTTTCAAATACTTCAACCACCAACTTATCCTGCACCATAGTGCATGCACTTAAAATGGTCATAAAAAATATGATTAAGAAAAAACTGGAGGTTTTCATTTTATATTGATTATTAATTTCCATTGTCTCCCTGATGTTTTACTTTGCCCCTTCGTGCTATTAAGGCCTCTCTTATTTCAGTTGCTTTTGATTCGGTGATGTCGTATTTCCATACAAGAATAATAGCTATGAATGCAG
>CALDOI010000252.1 GCA_937912115.1 uncultured Bacteroidota bacterium
AAATATGTTAACCAATTTTTAAGATTCTACCATCCAACCAAGGATATTCCTGCAGTAAAGGGATATAGCTCCGGGCCACGATTTTTTTGAAACATTGTGTTTAAAGAATAAGTTGCATATAAAGTAATTATTCCATAACCAAATCTAACCGAGGCATCAAATTTAAATGGTGCCAAATGAAAGCTATTAAAATCCTTAACTATATTTCTAGTTCCTCCAGTGGGTGTTACTCCGGTAGCAACAATATTTCCAGTGTTGGGATCAAGTAGGTCATAGTTCTTATTTGCTTCATTAAAATACACTTTGGTATGTGTACTTACTCTTGCACTCACTAATCCACCAACTGCAAAATGAAATTGATTAACACGACGTTCATGCTTAGATTGAACCTCGAAAAATAGTGGTACGGTAATATACATGGCGGCAAGTTTTGTCTTCCTCACAGAAACACCATCCATATAATAACCAGCAATTGCTGAGCTATCGGGCGTTAGGTATGTTGGGTTGCTAAATTTATAGTTGTTCCATGAAAGACCAATACCTGTAATAAGACCAATATTTTTAGCTTTATTTAAAGCAATATTCTGCTCATATATGTTTAGGTTCAAATTAATCGACTTCTCCATTCTTAGGGCTAAATAGTCATCCGCCTTGTCGAAACTCATATTAAAATCCGGTGTTAAATATCCGTTTAAACCAATATCAACACCTCCCCAGTTACCATTAAATCTTTTATGCTTACATTTTTCCCATTTTACATCACCATCATCTGAAACCGACAATGTATGCCTTCCAACAGTTATATATGTTGTATCTCCATCAATAACTTCAACTTTAATCGACCCTATGTTTACTTTAGTAGTGTCATCTTCATAATAATGGGTTACAACGGGAGTACTTGTTCTAAGAATAACCTTTTCTGCATCATGACCCTTTTTAATAATCACAGTTTCTGGTTTTGTTGTATATCTAACATCAGATGCTCCCGAAACTTCATAGGTTAAATTTGCCTTTGCATTAACAAAACATGTGCTGGCACCAGAGGCATTAACTACTGATGATGTTGTTTGAAGATCCTTACCATGAAATTCGGAAGCACCACTACTTTCTACAACGCTTGAAATGGTTGATCCAAACAAAGTAACATCAGATGCTCCGGATATTTTGGTTATGATATTCTTATAATCAACTTTGAGATTAACGTCAGATGCACCACTTACATTTAATTTAAGATTATCGCCTGATAAAACTCCTGTTGAACTAACATTGGAAGCTCCAGAAGATTTAATGTTAACGTACTCAGGAGCTGTAACGTAGTACTTAAGCTCCTTATACTTTTTAATTTTATTATTGCTGAAACCAAAATACAGCGTGTTATTTTTTACCTCAAGGGTTATATACTCCTGTATATTTGCATCTGTTTCTACTTCAACTGTGAAGTTATCTCCTTGCAAAAGAATAACATCTCTTGCGCCACTTACAACAAGTGCATTAAAATCGTCAACACTGTGCATTTTTTTTGTCAAATCTCCGTTTCCACGAATTTGAGCAGTTACCGGAATGGTAATTACTGTTGCTAGTACTATCGTTAATATAATTAATCCAATTTTTTTCATAATAGTTTTATTTATTGATTTTGATGGTATGACGGAAGAAGAAGTAGAATAGTTACAGTAGAATTTGAAAAATTTGATAATTTGATAATATAGACTATTGATATAAACCTATTATTGACTGATACAGAAATTTATGTGCTGGTAGTTAAACGTGAGAAGATAAAAGCCAGAAATCCTTTTGAATTACTTTTTTTTGAACTATATGCCCAGCGATTCAACCTTTTTGGCAATTGTTACAGCCATTTTATAATTGGACTCATGAGTCCAACCAGCAATATGGGGTGAAAGAATCACATTTGTTAATGAAACAAGTTGGTAAAAATCCTCTGGCAACTCAACATTTTCAAATGATAATCCCTCATATTCCAGTACATCAAGACATGCCCCTAAAACTTTCCCATTTTTAAGATTCTTGACAAGATCACTAGTACTAAGCACTTTACCACGAGAAGTATTTACGATGTAAATTGATTTTTTGAAACTCTCAATGAATTCATTATTAACCAGATATACTGTTTCTTCAGTTAATGGTACGTGCAAGCTAACTATATCGCATCTGCCAAACAACTCCTTCATTGATGCTTCTTTTACAAAGTCATCCGAAAAATTATTTTTGTATTTATCGTATGCAATCACATCAACATTAAAGCCGCTAAGTTTTCTGGCAAAAGCCATTCCTGTATTTCCATAACCTATAATCCCAACAGTTTTTCCTCCTAGTTCAACACCTCGATTTCCTTCCCGTATCCACTTACCCTCACGAACCTGACTATCTGCTATTAACAAATTATTAAATAATGAAAGTAACATAGCAATTGCCTGTTCGGCAACAGCGTCTCGATTTCCCTCGGGAGCATTTAAGCATGTTATGCCAAGCTTCGCAGCGGATTTTGAATCAATATTTTCCATGCCTGCTCCTACTCTTCCAATAAATTTCAGGTTTGTACACTTTGTTAAAAACTCAGAATCCAACTTGATTTTACTCCTTATTATAATTCCGGTATAATTATGAGCAATATCCAAAAACTCCAGCCTACCATAGTCTTTAAAATAATCACACCGAAATCCTTGTTTTTCAAGAAGTAAAACAAGTTCGTTGTGTGTAGTATCAACAAAAAGTACCTTTCCTTTTTTCATAATAAAAACAAAACTTACATTTGCAAAAATTAGATATGCAAATAACAATGTTACGCAAAAATACAAAGCTTCTTTTACATCATAATGTTTTGTGAAATTGCGATTAACTAAATTGTTATATTTTAGTGGTAATATTGAGAATTAAAATTTCATGTGGCAATTTCTTGTTAGGTTCATTTTAAGAAATAGGTTATTTATTCTAATCACAATTGGGATATTAACCATATTTATGGGTTATTTAGGATCGAATATTAAAATGTCGTACGAAATGGCACGGATGTTACCCTCCTCCGACCCTATAAACATTGAATACGAAAATTTCAAAAAGCAATTTGGACTCGACGGAAATGTAATTTTTGTTGCAATTCAAGATACTGATTTATATACATTAGATCACTTTAATAGCTGGTACGACCTAAGTAATGAAGTACTTGAAATAGTTGGTATCCAGGAAGTAGTAAGTGTATCACGACTCTATAATTTAGTCAGGAACGATAGTTTAAAGAAATTTCAATTCTTACCCATAGTTTCCAATAAATTAAAATCGCAGCTTGAGCTTGACTCGATAAAACAGATCATTTATAGCCTGCCATTTTACGATGGCCGACTTTTTAATAAGGAAACAGATGTTAATTTGATGATGATCACCCTTGACAAAGAAGTGCTCAATTCGAAAGCAAGGGTTGGACTTGTAAATGAAATTAAGGAAACCATTGATAAGTTTGGAGTTAAGTATGATATTGACATCAAATATTCGGGGCTGCCATATATTAGAACTGTAACATCAAAAAAAATACAGAATGAGTTATTACTGTTTGTACTACTATCGCTGGTAATTACATCCATATTACTATTTTTCCTTTTCCGATCAGGAAGAGCGGTTCTTTTTGCGATGCTTGTTGTAATTATTGCAGTAATATGGGTACTTGGCACAATTGTACTGTTTGGATATCAAATAACAATACTAACAGGAATACTTCCCCCCTTACTTATTGTTATTGGCGTTGAAAACTCAATATTTTTACTGAACAAATATTTAAACGAATACAGGCTTCACGGCAACAAAGTTAAGGCTCTATCGAGGATGATATCCCGAATTGGAAATGCAAACTTGTTAACTAATGCAACCACAGCCGCAGGATTTGCTGCATTTATCATAACAAGTAATGAGTTATTAGTAGAGTTTGGTATTATAGCATCAGTAAATATTCTTGTTACTTACTTACTATCATTATTTATACTGCCCATACTATTTAGCTATTTTCCGGTACCTAAATCAAAGCATCTCCAACATCTTGACAAAGGTGTTATTAGTAAAATAGTAACTGGTGTAACCAACATTATATTAACACGAAGAACAGTTATATATATTGTAACTTCGATTGCGTTTGCTACGGCCATTTTTGGAATTACATTATTAAAAACTACAGGTAACATCGTTGATGATATTTCAAAAAAGGAGAAATTGTATAAGGATATGATTTTCCTTGAGAAAAATTTTAAAGGTGTTATGCCTTTAGAGATAACAATCAACACTCACAAAAAAAATGGTATTCTAAATTTATCTATTCTAAAAAAAATTGAACGATTACAAGATACTTTAGCAACCTATCCTGAGTTTGCTAAACCCCTATCGGTTGTGGAAGTTGTAAAATCGGCTAAACAGGCCTTTTACAGAGGAAATGAAAAGATGTATTCCCTGCCTAATAATCAGGAGAAAAATTTTATTCTATCATATGTTCCGGATATGGGAAATAGTAAGAAAGGAATATTGAATGCTTTTGTTGATTCAAATTACCAAACTACCAGAGTATCAGTACAAATGGCGAATATTGGGACAAATGACATTAATAGAATACTAACTGATATTGAGCCCAAAATAGATTCCATTTTTAATCCGAATAAATATGATGTAAATTTAACCGGAACAAGCGTAGTATTTTTAAAGGGAACTAACTATCTGGTTAAAAATCTGTTTATGAGTTTATTGCTGGCTGTCTTAATCATCACTTTATTGATGGCTCTGATTTTTTCATCACTTCGAATGATCCTGATTTCGTTGATTCCAAATATTATTCCTCAGATTCTAACTGCCGGAATGATGGGGTTTTTCGATATACCAATTAAACCATCAACAATATTAATATTTAGCATTGCTTTAGGTATAAGTGTAGATAATACAATCCACTTTTTAAGTAGATATCGTTTACAGCTCAGGCACAATAATTGGAAAATCAGACCTGCTGTTCTTGCTGCATTAATCGAAACAGGATATAGTATGGTTTATTCAGCAATTGTTCTGTTTTTCGGGTTTTACATTTTCACGCTTTCCTCATTTGGAGGTACCGAAGCATTGGGATATTTGGTTTCATTTACACTGGTTATTGCTTTGCTTTCCAACTTATTTGTTCTTCCATCATTATTACTTACCCTTGATAAACGAATAATAACAAAATCGTTTAAGGAACCATATCTGGAAGTATTTGATGAGGAGGAGGATATTGAACTTGACAAACTAATTATAAAAGAATTGAAACCTAAAAAAATAATAAAACACTGAGTTATGAAAGGAATTATACTTGCCGGAGGATCAGGTACAAGATTACACCCACTTACAATTGCAGTTAGTAAACAGCTAATGCCAATATATGATAAACCGATGATTTACTATCCTTTATCAGTTTTAATGATGGCAGGAATAAGAGAAATATTGATTATTTCAACACCTCACGACTTACCAAATTTTGAATTACTACTTGGTGACGGATCTCAAATAGGTTGTAGTATCGAATACGCTGCTCAAGAAATTCCAAACGGACTGGCTCAGGCATTTGTAATTGGCGAAAAGTTTATTGGCAACGATAAAGTAGCGCTGGTATTAGGCGACAATATTTTTTATGGTAGTGGGTTGCAAAATATTCTTGCTTCCTGCAGCGACCCGGTAGGAGGAATGGTATTTGCCTATCATGTTCATGATCCTGAAAGATATGGTGTTGTAGAATTTGATGAGAATTTTAATGCATTGTCAATTGAGGAAAAACCAATGAAACCTAAATCACATTACGCTGTCCCCGGTTTATATTTTTATGATAATTCAGTTGTTGAGGTGGCTAAAAACCTTAAACCCAGCCCCAGGGGTGAGTACGAAATAACTGACGTAAATAAGCATTATTTAAATGAAGGCAAACTAAAGGTAGGAGTATTTAGTAGAGGTACTGCATGGCTTGATACTGGTACATTTACTTCATTAACTCAAGCCTCACAATTTGTTGAGGTAGTTCAGGATCGCCAGGGATTAAAAATAAGTTGTATTGAAGAAATCGCCTACAAAAAAGGATTTATTGATGCAGACCAATTGAGGAAAGTTGCTGAACCACTTGTTAAAAGTGGTTACGGTAAGTATTTACTCGATCTTCTAGATTAAGATAAATTATTACAGTTTTTATGAAGAATTACGAGCAGCTGATAGTATATTTTGAAGAACAGCTTAAAACCATAAAATATAAAACTGAGCCACTTGAGCTCTATAGCCCCATAAAATATACCCTTAGCTTTGGTGGAAAACGTATTAGGCCAGTAACTACATTAATGGGTTGTGAATTATTTTGCGGTGATTACAAAAAGGCTTTACCTCAGGCTATTGCTATTGAACTTTTTCACAACTTCACCCTTATTCACGACGATATAATGGATAATGCCCCCATTAGAAGAGGTAAGGAAACGGTATTTAAAAAATGGAACTCAAATATTGCTATTCTTTCTGGGGATACATTATTTGCTCTAGCATATCAATACGCTCAACAAGCCGACAAAGAAATTCTTCATGACACCCTTAGCGTTTTTAATGAAACAGCTATTGAAGTATGTGAAGGCCAGCAATTTGATCTTAATTATGAAACTTCGAATAATGTAACGGTTAAGGAATATATTAATATGATCCGCTTAAAAACGGGAGTGCTGTTTGGCGCAGCTTTAAAGATTGGTGCATTAATTGGAGGTGCTTCAATTACAGAAGCCAATTTGCTATATGATTTCGGAGTAAATATTGGACTTGGTTTCCAGCTCAAGGACGATTTACTCGACACCTATGGAAATGAAGGCATATTTGGGAAAAAAACCGGGGGTGATATTATTAGCAACAAAAAAACTTTCCTTTTTATCAAAGCTTTGGAAATTGCCAACGATGAAAGTAAGAGGGAGTTGTTAACACTTTATGATTCTAAGGATATTGATCCTGATATAAAGATAGCATCGACAAAAGATATTTTTACAAAATTCAAGGTTGATATTGCAGCAAATTTGGAAATTGACAAATATTTTGCTGCCGGAATGGAATGCTTAGAAATGCTTGATGTAGAACCTGAAAAAAAGCAATACTTAAAGGATGTAGCAATAAAAATGATCGACAGAAATAAGTAGTCGGGTTTCTGAAACCAGATAATCAATCAGCTATTTTCAAAATCATCAAGTTGCTGCTGCTTTTTGTCCCAATTATTATATGCATTAGCTATTTCAGAGTTAACTTTATCGTGTTTCTTATAGAGTTCTCCCGATTTAATTTCTTCTTCGTAATCTCCAGGGGTAGATAATTTCTCGTTAATTGAGTTAAGCAATTTTTCATACTGATTAATCGACTTTTCAATTGTAACGATTTCACTTTTCAGCTTTCTTACCTTCTTATCAAATTCCTTCTTGTTTTCCCATTTAGTTTTACTATCACTTTCACCCGACTTTGTTTTACTAATGGATTGCCTGTTTTCTTCAAGATCCTTAAGTGATTCTAATTTACGCTTTTTAAGAAAAAGTTCAATATCTCCTCTAAATTCTTTAATTCCTCTATTCCTAAATTCGTACAATCTGTCGGTTAGTCCTTGTAAAAAATCCCTATCATGAGATACTATTATCAGAGTTCCATCATATTGCAGTAAGGCACTTTTAAGAATATCCTTCGAGCGCAAATCGAGATGATTTGTAGGCTCGTCCATAATAAGCAAATTACTAGGTTGCAATAACAACAATGCAAGTGCAAGTCGTGATTTTTCACCTCCCGACAAAACCTTAACTTTTTTGTTTACATCATCACCCTGAAATAAAAAAGCCCCAAGTATGGAGTTAATTTTTTTACGGATATCACCAACAGCTACATTATCAACGGTCTCAAATACTGTTAGTTCGGGATCAAGCATATCACCCTGATCCTGGGCAAAATATGCAATATCTACTTGGTGCCCCAGCTTTAAATCTCCTGTATAATCAATTACATTAGTAATAATTTTTGCCAATGTTGATTTTCCTTCGCCATTACGACCAAGAAATGCAATCTTTTCACCCTTTAATATTTCGAAATCTATTCTGTCAAGGATTAAATTATCATCATATTTTTTGGAAATATTCTTACCATCAATAGTTACTTTTCCACTATGAGGAGCAGGTGGAAATGAAAAATGAATTGCGCTTTTATCAACATTATCCAATTCTATTACATCCATTCGTTCCAGCTTTTTAACCCTGGACTGAACCTGCTTAGCTTTTGAAGCTTTATATCTAAACCTTTCAATAAAATGTTCTACTTCATTTATCTCCCGTTGCTGATTATTATATGTGGCCTTTAAATGCGACTCACGCTCTTCGCGCATTACAATATAATCAGAATAAGCAGCTTTATAATCGTACATTTTTCCATTGCTGATCTCAACTGTTCTGTTGGTAATATTATCCAGGAGTGAACGGTCGTGCGATACAAGCATTACAGATCCGGGATAGGATATAAGGAAATCTTCTACCCATTCTATCGACTCAATATCCAAATGATTTGTAGGCTCATCAAGAAGTAATAAGGTTGGTTTTAATAATAGCAACTTTGCAATTTCTACACGCATTTGCCATCCCTGACTAAACTCAAACATTGGCCTGAATAAGTCATTACGCTTAAATCCTAAACCCATCAAGTATCTCTCCGCTTCACCGGTTAGCTGTTCGGGTGAGTATATGGCTAAAGAAGCTTCTAAAAATTCTAACCTTTCAATATTTGAAGAGTATTTCTTATCACTATAAGTATCACTGCTTTCGAGTATTGTATGAATGTCAGCAATCTCGTTTTTATAATCAGCTAAAAATTTGAAAACTTGCATAGCTTCTTCAAACACTGTAAGCTTTGATAACATCGATTTTTCCTGGGGCAAATATCCTATGCTTACATCAGGTGGAAAAACAATTCTTCCATTATCTGGTTCCATCTCACCAGATATTATTTTTAACAATGTAGATTTACCAGCTCCATTAACTCCTGCAAGACCAATCCTGTCCTTGGGGTTAACATTAAATGTAACCTCCTCAAACAATGGCAATCCACTAAATTCCTTCTTTATATTTACTACTGAAATCATATTTCCAAAATGAAGCCAAAAATAATATTATTATGGATAGTAATTTTATAAAAAAAAGGAGCCTCACCATAAGATGAAGCTCCTTTATTATTATTGTGTCGGTAAATAACTACCTCACGACTATAACTATCTGCTGATAATTACGCGCTTGGTAACTACT
>CALDOI010000253.1 GCA_937912115.1 uncultured Bacteroidota bacterium
GGCTGACGGGCAATAGCTTCAACAGCGCCACGACCAATTTGTCCGATACCAACACCTGCACCAATTGCAGCGATACCGGCACCAATACCTGCACCCATTTTTGCATAAGGGGTGAAGTCGGCAACAGCCTGTAATAAAATTGCTAATAGTTCCATAGTTATTGTTTTATTAATTTAATAATGGATAAATTCAATTAATGAGATTCTTCCGTTGCCATACCAAAGTATAGTGCCGAAAGAAGTGTAAATACATATGCCTGAATAAATGCTACCAATAGTTCAAGAACATCCATGAAAATGGAAAAAGCAACTGAAACTACAGCAACACCATAACCTGCACCCTCGCTTATTTCGCCAAAAATAAATATCAGGCTTATAAAACCAAGTATGATAATATGACCAGCACTTATGTTTGCAAAAAGACGAACCATTAATACGAACGGCTTGGTGAAAACTCCCATAAGCTCAACAATAGGCATAAGTGGAATAGGTATTTTTAGCCACCACGGTACTCCGGGAGCATTAACAATGTGTAACCAATAATTTTTGTTTCCGCTAAATGTTGTAATTAGGAAAGTAAATACAGCAAGAACGCCGGTTACTCCGATGTTTCCTGTTACGTTTGCTCCGCCTGGGAAAAAGGGGACAATCCCCAACAGGTTATTTATCAATATAAAGAAGAAAACAGTAAGTAAAAATGGTAAATATTTCTTGTATCTTTTTTCGCCTATCGATGCCTTTGCAATATCGTCTCGAACAAATACAATAATTGGTTCCAAAAGCGACTGTAATCCTTTCGGGGCTTTTCCTTCTCTTCTTTTGTATGCATTGGCAACAGAAAGGAAGACAAAAATCATAAAGAAAACGCTCAAAAATATTGCCAGCACATTTTTTGTAAATGAAAAATCCAGAGTTGGTCTAATCTCTTCACCATTGGCATCTAAGCTAACTAATTTGCCTGCATTCATCTCGTGATGCGAAATGAAATATCCTTCGTGGACAGGGTTATGATGAAAAACCGATGACATAAAAAAATGAAATTTGCCTTCATCGTAAAGCATAATTGGCAAGGGAATACTAACATGTGTATGGCCAAGGGTTATAATATGCCATTCATAGGAGTCGGTAATATGCTCAATAATCATATCACCAGCCTGAAATTCATTTTCTTCAACTTCCTCCTGCCATGATTCAGATTTTTGGTTAGTTTCATGATTATCATGCTGAGCCGATAGTTGCATGACTCCAAACATCACTATTATTGCGATTACTGCTATATGGGCAAGGGTTCCAAATCTGTGTAATATACTACTCATTTACAAAGGAATGTTGTTAAGTTTAACGCAGTTAAATTAGCGTGCAATTTTACGAATAATTACCGAATTAGAAAAATGAAATATTAATTAATTTATTTAGTGGATTTTAACCATTTCCTAATGTGCTTATCTAGAAGCTTTCTAAATAAAAATATTGTCTGTTTTATTATACAGAAAATGATTAATTTCACACCATAACATTGAATTCAAACATATCTACCTTACATGGGAGATCTCCTGAGGCGTTTCTTCCAAGTATCAGGCAGTAAAAACATACGACAATGAGAACAATAATTTCAACATTATTACTAAGTTTACTGATGGTTGCCAGCTCTTCCTGTGATCATAAAAAAGAAACTAATTGTAAAAAAGATAAGGAAGCAATCGAAAGTTTGCTCGAGAACTATATTCTGGCAAATGAAAATCAGGACGTTGAACTAATAGAAGAGATTTGGGCACCTGATGATGAAATTATACTTTACGGTACCGATTCGGATGAGAGGTTAATGGGCTGGGCAAATATAAAAGAAGCCATTAAAGAGCAGTTTGGATATATAACCGACACTTATATTTCTGCTTCGAACCAATTTATAAAACTAAATTGCACAAGTAACACTGCCTGGTTCGCCGAAACACTGAACTACAATTACATGTACAAGGGTGTGGCTCACAAATACGAGGGGTTGAGGTTTACTGGTGTAGTTGAAAAAATTGATGGCAAGTGGTTGCTTGTTCAGGGTCATTTGTCGCTTCCTGCCAGCGTTGGTATTGGTGATAAATAGGAGACCAAGACATATTCTTGAAGGATATTATTAATCCAATTTAGAGCTCATTGCTAGTATCGTTATTATTTTAAACAGCAAATTGCATAAGCCAAATTACAAACCTGTCTTTGCCGAAGCGGCTACGAACAGAGAGGTAAATTACAATTTTTTAAAAATTAATATTCTAAACAGTTTTGTTATTTAAAAATTGAAGTTTGTAGATTCCCTGTCTGTTCGGCCAATGTCAATTAAGGAATCAAACACAAAAAAGAGCGTCATTGCGAG
>CALDOI010000254.1 GCA_937912115.1 uncultured Bacteroidota bacterium
AAGATGCCAAATCTGATTCAGAATTTGCGAGTTGAATTTTTACAACATTGTAATCAGTAGAGTTCACCATTCCCACGTTAAATTTCTCTTCAGTATATTTAAAGGACTCTTTAAATGCATCAACACTTTTTTGCCGAGAAACAAATGTTTGATAGGCACCTATGGCATCTGCGTAAGCGGCTTCAATATTTTTGCGTAGTCTCAGTTTCTCGGCTTCAAGAGTAAGATTAACTGATTCGAAATAAATTTTGGATTTTTTAATGTTTGTTGAAACCTGATATCCGTTAAAAATTGGAATTGATAAACCAAAGCTTAAAGTACCATTTCGGTTTTCTTTAAATTGATCACCAAAACTTATCATCTCACCATATCCTGGTTGTCCGGGAATATAACTTTGATCAAGTTGATCGGAGAAGTTTGTGCCATATGATCCGTTGGCATATAAACGAGGACTTCTGGCACCTTTAATAATTGATAAGCCCCGTTCAGCACTTTCAACTCTATATTCAGCACTTTTAATTTCGGGCATAATCATAACCGACTTATTGTAAATCATATCAGCTGGAAGAAGTGTTGGACTACCAACTATTTCAAAACTTGGTTTTTCAATATCAAAATCTAGGTTCGCCTCTATATCAAGAAGCTGCATTAAATCTAGGTAGGCAAGATTCACACTGTTTTTTGTGCTTATCAGATTTGCTTCATCTGCCGCACCCTGAGCTTCAATATCAAATAAACTGCCCTTAGCAACGGCTCCTGCTTCTACTTGTTTTTTTGTTCTGTCAATTTGTTCTGACGATATATCAACCTGACGTTGAGCATTTTTTGCAAGTTCAATTGTAAAAAGTATTTGCAAATATCCTGCTGCAACATTCAGCGACATGTCATTGCGTATTTTATCTGAATTATATTTTTCAGCTAGGTAATCGAATTGTTTCTGCCTTACATTATTAACCAACTGGAGTCCATTAAACAGAGTTACCTGAGAGCTAACTGTGAAATAGCTTTGTTGAGTATTCCTTGATGCATACTTGTTTGCTGATTGGTCAAATGATCTACCCCATCCAAAAGAATGAGATGAAGATGCATTTAACGAAGGAGCAAGATTATACTTACTTTGCGCTACATCCATATCAGCTGCATTTACTGATAATACACTTTGCTTGATTTCGATGTTATTTTCAAACGCATAATTAATGCATTCTTCCAATGTCCATAATTTTTGAGCAGTTACATTAATACTAAATGTAACAAGTGCCAATACTAAAATAAGTATAGATTTCCTTATTCTCATGATGCCAGGTTTTATAATTTTGTCTTTACATTATCTAAAAATGTGCCACAAATTTAATCAATTGACTTACAATTGAATGATTAAAAAATGTTAAATGTATTTTTATTTTAGTGTCCAAAAAGAAACACCTATGTGTACGAAAGCGGACACGCCATCTGTTTTTTTACTACATCCAAAAAAGAACTAATTTTACAATCACAAAATTATTGTTATGAAAAAGGTAGCCATACTTCTATTTATTTTACTTATTCCCGGATTTGGAATATCGCAATCATCAAATAATGGAATTGGGGATACAATTCATGCGATACATTATACTATTAATCTCGAAGAAATTAATGCATCCGACCAAACAATATCAGGTTACACTGATATCATGATTACCTCATTAGTTCCTTTGCTAAATTATATTCCGCTCGAATTATTGGATTTGATTACCGATTCAGTTTTTGTTGATGAAAATTTACAAACATTTAGCCATATTAATGATAGAATTACAATTAATCTTGATAATCCAATAACAAATAACGATTCAGTTTTAGTTAGGGTTTATTATCATGGTCAGCCATTTCATGAAGCTTGGGGAGGATTTCATTTTTCGGGAGATTATGCATTTAACCTAGGAGTTGGTTTTGAATCAATACCTCATAATTTGGGCAAAACATGGTTTCCTTGCATTGATAATTTTACCGATAGAGCAGAATATGATGTTATTGCAACTGCTCAAACAGGGCTAACCGTTACTGCAGGAGGATTACTTATCGATACAGTTAATAATGGTAACAATACTACTACATGGCATTGGCAAATCCCACACCGTATACCAACCTATTTGGCATCGGTAACACTTGGTGATTATGTTGAATATAAAGACGAATACATTGGCATTGAAGATACAATCCCAATAAGTATATTTACAAAACCTTCAAGTGCGGGAAATGTAGCAGGATCATTTATTCATTTACATGAGATTATGGACTTCTTTGAATCTCATTTTGGATCTTACCCATTTGAGAAAATCGGGTATACAGGCACAGCGATTGGGGCAATGGAACATGTTAGTAATATTGCTTATCCTCATTCGTCAATAAATGGAGGAACGTCATCAGAGTATCTTTACACTCATGAGCTTTCTCATATGTGGTTTGGTAATAAAGTCACTTGCTCTACTGCCGAAGATATGTGGTTAAATGAGGGATGGGCAACATTTTGCGATATCTATTACAAGGAAATACTTTATAATCATGAAATGTTTATAACAGAAATGCGTGAAACACACAAAGATGTACTTCAAAATGCTCACGTAATTGATGGTGGTTATTGGGCTGTAAATAATATTCCTCAAGAAGTTACGTACGGAAAAACTGCTTATGATAAAGGGGGTACAGTGGTTAATACACTTCGTAATTATTTAGGAGATTCTGTGTTTTTTGATGCTATAACGGCTTATTTGAATGCTGAAGGGATTGCATATAATTCAGTATCATCATACGATATGCGCGATTTTTTAACTGATTATACAGGTATTAATATGACGCCATTTTTTGATGCATGGGTTATGAGTCCCGGAACTCCACATTTTTCGATCGACTCAATTAGGGTTACTGAAGGAGGTGCAAGTTTTATGATAGATATATATCTAAAGCAGAAGTACAAGGGGTTTGATTTTTTAGCAGATGACAATATTGTAGAGGTTACTTTGTTTGATGAAGCTTTTAACCTTTTTACAGATACGATTCATTTCTCAGGTAAAACCGGACATTCGGTTAAAATTTATGACATGGAAGCCATGCCCTTAGCTCCAGTTGCTGCATTTATCGACTTCTACGAGAAGGTAAATGATGCTACCACTGATATTCATAGCTATTTTACTGAGCCAACTGAATTTACTTTTCCGCTCACATATTTCAAACTTTTCGTTGATCAGTTAACCGATTCATCATTAGTGAGGGTAACACATAATTGGGTAGCTCCCGACAGCTTAAAAACACCCATCGAAGGGCTGACACTATCACCATACAGGCATTGGAAAGTGGAGGGTATTTTCGATGATAGTTTTCAGGCAAGGGGAAGTTTTTTCTATAGTATTTCAGGAAATCTGGATAATGGATTAATTACATCGAACAATGATTCGGTAGTAATTGTTTATCGTGAAAATACAGCATCTGATTGGCAGGCAATATCTCAAACCAGAATTGGAGTATTTTCGGCAGGTAGTATAATGGTGGATAATATTTTACCGGGTGAATATACTTTAGCGGTTTGGGATAAGCAGATTGTTGGAGCTCCTGAAAACAATGTTAAAACTGATAATATTAAAATTTATCCTAACCCATCCAGAGGTAAACTAAACTTTGAATTCCCAAGAAAAGGAAAATACAACATCAATATATATGATGGAACTGGTAAGTTTATTGAAGGATTTCATATTTATTCAAAAAAAGGATCATGGAAGCATGACTATAATATCTCTGGCATCGTTATGGTTGAAATAATTGAAGATGGAGATATCTTGACAACAAAAAAAGTTGTGCTTGTAGATTAGGTATTGGAAGAATGGAAGAATTCACATAGAAAACCAATTATCCAATGACCAATTAACTAATAAATGACAACCACACCAAACTATCTGTTACCACTAATTGAATCTTTCGAAAAGAACGTTAATCCTGAAATCGCCTTGCAGATGAAACAGTACATGCGTAAACAATTTGAATTTTATGGGATAAAGTCACCGGGAAGAAAAGAGATTTATAAGGAGTTCAAAAAGGAATAATTGATTTGTGATTTTGATGTACTTATGCTACGCCTAGCTTACC
>CALDOI010000255.1 GCA_937912115.1 uncultured Bacteroidota bacterium
TATCTTGTTTTTTATCATGATTATATTGAGAAAAACGGAGTTACATCATCAATGATAGGTGGATGGAAATTCTGGGAAAAAGGCAAAGTGGAAAGGGAACAGGATTAATTATTAATAAATAGCACCAAATTAATCTATCTTTACAATTAGAATGGAAAATGCCAATAACAAAAAAGTATTGATCCTTGGTTTGGGAAATATTCTTCTAAATGATGAAGGAATTGGTGTAAGGGTAGTGGAAGAAATGGAGAAAACAAAACTTCCATCTAACACCGATATTCTTGATGGGGGTACCGGAGGATTCGTTCTCTTGTCATTATTCCATGAATATCAAACTATTATAATCATTGACGCTACTCTTAGCGATGAAGAACCCGGTACTATAAAAGTTCTTGAGCCAAAATTTTCATCCGATTTCCCAAAATCTTTAAGTACACACGAGTTGGGTATGAAAGATATGATAGAATCGGCAATCCTATTGGGGAAAGTTCCTAAACTTTATCTAGTGGCAGTTACCATTTCACCTCATCAAGACATGGATATGAAGGTTACTCCTGAAATTGAAAAACATATACCAAAGATTATTAATACAGTATTTGATATATTAAAAATAATTGCCGGGCCATTATTTGACAAAAGTGGTGCTTTGATTGCAGAATTGGATATGGATGAGATTGTTGAAGCTAAACTTGATTTTGATGCGATCGGTCATTATTCAAGAGATGATATATTCGGATTTACGGTTAATAATCAACCTGATACAATAATCGAATAACCAATTTTCAATAATCAATTTCTATGATAACATACATCTCGGTACTAAGGGGCATTAACGTTGGCGGGAAAAGAAAAATCCTGATGGCAGATTTAAAAAAGATGTATCTCTCCCTGGGTTTCCAAAATATCACAACCTATATACAAAGTGGTAATGTCATTTTTAATTATTCAAAACAAGCTGATCCTGATGTTATTGAGAACAAATTACAAAATGCTATACTAAAGTCATTTGGTTATGAAGTGCCGGTAATTATTAGAAACATCGAAGAACTTCAAAAAATATTTACAAATAATCCGTTTACTAAATCCGAAGATTTCGAAATTGAGAGATTGCATTTAACTTTCCTTGATAAAAAGCCTACAAAAGAAAATACTGATAGTTTAGCCTTGGTTGATATATCTCCAGATAGTTACCATATTATTAACAAAGACGTTTATATCTACTGCAATGGAAAAGCTATCGATTCCATGCTCACAAATAAACTTTTTGAAAGCAAGTTAAAAGTACGGGCCACTAATCGTAACTGGAAAACGATTACAAAACTTAATGAAATAATTATTAATCAATATGCTGTTAACAAATACTTCTAACTTATAACATAAGAATACAATTGCTACATTTGCCCTCCAAAATCAGACTAATATGAATACTTTTATACAAATCGGAACTAGCATTGTTGTTTTTGCCCTTATTTCCTATTCAATTGGTATTATTACAGAGCAAAGGATTAAACGTATTACTAAGAATGTAATCACATTTCTTACACTTGGGGTATTGCTTGATATTACCGCAACTGCGTTTATGATAATTGGATCAGACAAGGGAGGATTTACACTACATGGATTTATTGGATATTCTTCACTATTAGGAATGTTGACGGATGCAATATTTATGTGGATTAGAATTTCAAAATATGGTATTAATAAGGAAGTACCTAAAGCTCTCCACCTTTACTCGAGATATGCATATATATGGTGGGTACTGGCGTTTATTACAGGAGGCTTACTTGTGGTGTTCCGTTAATAGAATTAATATAATTGATAATCATCGAAATAGCTACTGAAGGACATCCGGGCACACTCCTACGACCCGAAACTAAATCCATTAGGCAAAAATTATTATATGATGCCGATTGCGACCAGATAGTTTAGATCCCCGGCCTTTTGTTACGTTTGGAGGAATAATACCCTCCTAGGTTATGTCACCTGATTCTGTTTTACCGTTGGTGTAGTCATCCACGGTAATGCTTACTTCCCAATTATAAATAAGTTGAGAGTTTACCATAGGAACTATGTCAAAACTAAATGCAACAGAATCCCCTGATTTAAGGTTTGAATACTCCTTTTGCCATGATGGGATAGGGTTACTAACTTTTTGTTTATCATTTCGGCAGCAAACCATGTCAGGTTTATATCCCCGTGTTTATCATTTACGACAAATTTATATTCTACATTGTAGGTCTTTACCAGAATATCGCCGCCTTCATCCTTTGTGCAACTAAATAATGAGATAGATAATAACACTGCAAATAATGCTTATAGGCTTGTATTCATGATAAAATATTATAGGTTCATTACTTACGCTAAAATACTGAAATTATTAAAAAACTTAATACTTTTGGTGAACAAATGAATTAATGATTAAATGAAAACTTCTTTTACTAAATTACTTGGAATCGATTATCCAATTATCATGGCACCAATGTTTTTGGTTTCCAATACAAAAATGATACTCGCAGCATTAAACAATGGTATTACAGCTGCTATTCCAGCACTTAATTTTCGTACTGATGAAGAATTACGTGAAGCCATCAATGAGGTTAAGAAAGCAAGTAAAAAACCATTTGGAGTAAATTTAATAGTAAATAAATCAAATATTAGATATAAAAAACAACTCGAAACCTGCGTTGAACTAAAAGTTGATTTCATTATTACATCACTTGGTAACCCAAAGGAAGTAATATCATTATGCAAACCTGTGGGCATAAAAGTGTTTTGTGATGTGGTTGATTTGGATTATGCAATTAAAGTTGAAAGCTTAGGTGCAGATGCTGTTATCGCCGTTAACTCAGAAGCAGGAGGTCATGCCGGAAATATGGTTGCCGAGGTATTGATTCCGATACTAATTGAAAACCTTTCAATACCGGTTATTAGTGCAGGTGGTATTGCAACCGGAGGTCAGCTAAAAAAAACATTGAAACTAGGAGCTCAGGCAGTATCGATTGGTACTTTATTTATTGCTTCACCCGAAGCCGGGGTTAGCGATGATTACAAGAACGCCTTAGTACAGTATGGAGCAGAAGATGTTATCCTAACCAAGAATATAAGTGGCACACCACTTACAGTTATCAATACTCCATATATGCAAAAGCTTGGAAACAAGCAGGGTTGGTTATCAAAACTTTTGAGTCGCAACAAACGTTTTAAAAAATACATTAAAATGGTTATAATGCTTAGGGGCATGAAATCAATTAAAAATGCGGCCAATAAGGCTACCTATAAAACGGTGTGGGTTGCAGGCTCTAGCATTGAACATATTCATGAAATTAAGCCAATTAAGGAAATAATACATACCTTAATTAAAGAATATAACGAATCGTAACTGTTAGTTTTTTACTATTTTTGAGTTACTTAAAAATAACCAATGAAAAAGCTAGCTATTGCCCTAAGTCTATTTTCAATAAGTATTATATTGCCTGCACAAGGGTATTTTGAATGGAGTGAACCAGTAATAATTACAGACACGAATTCGGTATTTTCAAACCCTTATGTTTATCCTATCGATTACACAGCCTGGATATTTTACGAACAAAATGATGATCACTCATCAATTCATAAGATGGATTTAAACTATTTGGAAGATAATGTATCGTTGCTTTCCTCCGACACATACAATTATAAAAAACCATTATTTATTGAAAGATATAATGTTGAATATTTAGGTTATTTATTTTATTTGTCTGACATAGAAAGTGTATTTAATCTGTATGCATCCAAACTAAATAACGATAACACCCTAGGTTCAGCAATAAAAGTAATTCAAAATGTAGAAAATGAAGATATTATGGACTTCACTATTAATGCTGAAGGATACATTGGATATACCATAGATAGTATAGTTTATGCTGCTTTACTTAATATATATAACGATACAGTCTACACCGAAGAAATCACACAACTTGATACCACAAGTTTTAATATTCAGATTGACGCGAGAATAGCATTTTGGCAAAAACTTGAAAACGATACTTCACATATCAAATACTCTAATCTTAAATATATTCCCGATAGCGGATTTTCCACATGGGAAATTCCCAACTATGCTGATTCAACAA
>CALDOI010000256.1 GCA_937912115.1 uncultured Bacteroidota bacterium
AAAAACCCTGCTAAATCAATACCAATAGGAACAATTCTTGCGACAGTTAGTGGAATGATAATATATTTCTTCATCATTTATAAACTGGCAGTTTCGGCAAGTGTTGACGACCTTCTGAATAACCAACTGGTTATGGGAAATATTGCAATTCAGGGAATTTGGGTTATTCCTTTGGGATTAGCAGCTTCAACAATATCATCAGCATTAGGGTCGATAATGGTAGCCCCCCGTACCCTTCAGGCTCTGGCATCCGACAAAGCCTTTCCAAATAAAGGAGTAAACACATGGTTATCAAAAGGTAGAAAAAAAGATAATGAGCCAATAAACGGATCACTGGTTACGCTTATTATTGCATTTATTTTTGTAGCCCTGGGCAATGTAAATACAGTTGCTGAAATTATTTCCATGTTCTTTATGGTTACATATGGTGCCCTCTGCTTAATTTCATTTTTAAATCATTTTGGATCTTCTCCTGCTTATCGGCCATCATTTAACTCGAAGTGGTATTTATCATTAATAGGCTTTGTAACATCTATTTGGGTGATGTTTAAAATAAATACCAGCTATGCTATACTGGCTTTTATATTGATGACAGGATTATACATATACCTTAATTATTATCATAAAAACCGCAAGGGGTTTGAATCTATATTCTCAAACGCTATTTTTCAGTTAAACAGGAATTTACAGGTTTTACTTCAGAGGAAAACACAGAAACAAATATTTAGTGAATGGCGGCCAAGTGCAATTTGTATATCAAAAAGAACTTTTGAGAGGGATAAAGCATTACTTCTATTAAACTGGATTTCACATAAATACGGATTTGGAACTTACCTTCACCGAATTGAAGGCTATTACTCAAAAGCAACCCATAAACAGGCAGAAGACGAGCTTATCAGAATCAACAAAATGATAAGTAAAAAAGACAGCCTTGTTTATGTTGACACAATAATTTCGCCTTCCTACACATCAGCCATAGCACAGGCAATTCAAATACCGGGTATTGCAGGAATGGAAAATAATATGGTGATTTTTGAGTATGATAAAGATACACCAGATGATTTGAGCCATATAATCGATAATTTTGCACTTGTAAATGCAGGGAAGTTCGATGTTTTGATACTTGCCAGTAGTCCGAGAGAGATAAAATACTCAAATGGGATTCATATCTGGATATCTTCCACTGATTCGTCAAATGCAAACCTGATGATACTATTAGGCTTCATTATTTCGGGGCATCCGGATTGGAAAAAGACTGATATTAAGATATTTGACATTTGTAAGCCTGAGCTTGAAAAAGAAACCAGAAAAAACATGCAGGAGCTTGTTACTTCAGGAAGGTTACCTATTACATCTTCAAATATTGAAATCATTCCGCAGGACCCAGAAGTACACCAAAAAGACCTTGTCAATTTAAAGTCATATGACGCAGGCCTTGTTATAATTGGTTTTAGGGAAGAGTTAGTTAAGAAAGAAAGTATGTTCACAGGTTACAACCAGGTAGGTACTATCATTTTTGTAAATTCCCATAGCGAGAAAGTTATTGAGTAATTCAAACTAAGATTTCTTTGTAAAAAAGAATTCGATGCAACAATGCGAAAGCATTTGGTGCAACCGTCGAAATAATTCATGCTGAAAGGTTATCTAATAGTTGTGCCACATTTCAGTCAAACATCAAACATAGACACTATTAATGTTTGAAGTTTATTAAAAACAATATTTTAATGCCAAAACTTAACTAGACATTATTTTATTTATATTTTAATGTTTGTAAGATAAAAATTAGTACTTTTGAGGTCTGAGTTAAAGTAAACATTAAAAATCAGACGAACTAATGCAAGAAATACTTTATCCAATTAATCCTGACAGAAATGTTCCCTGGAATAATATTCCACCATTACCAATTAGAAAAGAGTTATATCAAACAATTGAAATTCTGGAAAAGCTTGGAGATGCAAAAGCGGCTTTAGCAAGACTTCATGGGCGGAGTGTAGTAATTCCAAATCAAGGACTATTAATTAATACAATAAGCTTGCAAGAAGCAAAGATTTCCAGTGCAATTGAGAACATATTCACAACTGATGATGAATTATATAAAGCATACAGCGATCAAAATACTGAAGCAACAGGAGCATCCAAAGAGGTTTTAAGATATAGGGAAGCCCTATGGTCTGGCTACAACTATTTACAAAAAACTATACATTTTAATCTGGACTACTTTATACAAATATTTCAAGAAATAAAGCAAACAACTGATGGAATTCGCCCAGAGTTTTTGAATACAACTATTAAACAAGGCGGAACTGGACAAAATGCTGGGAATATCATATATACTCCTCCTAGTGGCACGACCATAATTAAGGATAAGTTAGAAAACCTTGTTAACTTTTTAAATGATGATGAACAATATAAAATTGATCATTTACTAAAAATGGCCATAGCTCATTTTCAGTTTGAAGCTATTCACCCCTTTCGTGATGGAAACGGCAGGACTGGACGTATATTTAATATCCATTATTTGACTAATAAAGGTCTACTAGATGTTCCAATACTGTTCCTTAGTAGATACATTCTAGATCACAAGGATGATTATTATTCAAACTTAATGGGAGTCTCACAAAGAGGCAGCTGGAATAATTGGATATTATTTATGCTGAAAGCAGTTGAAAGCACCTCCAATATTACATTCCACAAAATCAATGAGATTGTATCTGTAAAAGACACCATCCTTGAATTCGTAAGGAAAGATGATCGAAAATTCCGCAACCCAGAACTTCTCATAGAGTTCTTGTTTACTCAACCATTTACCAAGGTAAAGCAGTTAGTTAATGCTAGAATTTATGCGGAAAATACAGCAAGGGATTATCTCAACAAGTTGTGCGATATGCAGATTATGGAAAAGAAAGAAATAGAGGGTCATCATTATTATCTTAACTTAGAATTGTACCGGATACTTTCAGAGTAAACCTTCAAAGTTTATTTACTTAAACAGACCTCTAGAAAGAATATAAAAACATGGCACAACAACAAATATAGTGCATTTGGCAGTTCGAGTATAATATGAAAGTTAGTAATTCAAATAACAATCATAACAGTTTGAAAACATAAGTTGTCTAATGCCAAACGCAACATATTCAAACCGTTACCTTACTAAAAGAAGCATAACCTGAATTTAAAACAAGAATGAAATTGACAGATTGGAACACAGTATGCCAGAACTTAAAAAAAA
>CALDOI010000257.1 GCA_937912115.1 uncultured Bacteroidota bacterium
TTATTTCCATGTATCCAATAATTGTCAGTCATATTTGGTCCTACTATACCACCACCATCAACAAGGTGACATGCTGAGCAAATCTTAGTCCATGTTTCTTTACCAGCTTCAATATCTGCTGAGTTAGTAAGTAACTCAATTTTAAAATCAGCTGAATTTGCAGTTTTAGGATTTTCCTTAGCGTATTTGTCAACAACCAACTGATATTCGCTTTTCTGTACAAGATCATCTGCCTGAAATACAAACAAACGAACCATGTATACAATCGCAAAAATGATGGTTAAATAAAACAGCCATTTCCACCAAGGTGGTAGTTCATTGTCCAATTCCTTAATTCCATCATAGCTATGATCCTTTATTAAGCGTTCATTGGTTAAAGCATCTATCTCATAGCCCTCATCATCATGAGTAATATTTTTATTTTCTGTTGCCATAGTCTATCTTTTTTAGTTTTGATGAACATCTGAATGAAGATCGTCATTTCCATCAAGAGGCATATTGCTATACTCTTCAATTTCCTTTTTATCGGTTTTCAGTACCATATATATTACCAACACAAAGAATGTGAAAAATATAAGTAGGCCAATAATAGGGTAGATCTCGACCCCGGAAATTTGCTCAAGTTGGTTAATTACGATCTTCATAACATCAAATTTATATTTTATTTATTTTTATAAACATCAGTTCCAAGTCGTTGTAGATATGCGATAAGTGCAACAATTTCTTTGTTTTCACCAACCTCAATACCACTACTGCGTAAACCGTTAGCAATTTGATCATATTGAGCTTTTAGATTAGCAACAGCTTCATCTTCAAAACCCTCAGGATATGGTACACCCAATGTTCTCATTACTTTAATTTTATCAGGAGTTAACGATATATCAATATCATTTTCTGCCAACCAGGGATACTGTGGCATAATCGATTCGGGGCTAACCTTTTGTGGATTAATCATATGGCTATAATGCCACGAATCGGGTTTGTAATTAGGGAGCGATTTCACTCCTTCCCGAGCTAAATCCGGGCCTGTTCTCTTTGAACCAAACTGAAATGGATGATCATAAACAGTTTCTCCGGCTTTGGTGTATTCACCATAGCGTTCTGTTTCATTCCTAAAAGGTCTAATCATTTGCGAATGACATAGGTAACATCCCTCTGCAACATAAATATCACGGCCTTCTAATTCAAGAGGAGTATATGGTTTAACAGCGCTTATGGTAGGAATATTTGATTTAATCAAATACATTGGGACAACTTCGAATAATCCACCAATAAGTATTACAATTAATGCAAGTAAGGTAAGTTTTAATGGTTTTCCTTCAATCTTTCTATGGAAACTTTCACCTGGTTTAGCTGGAGCTTTTGGTGCAGCCTCATCATTTTCATATCTGTTAAATTTACCTTGAGCTGCAGTTTTCCATACATTATATATAAACAGTAAAGCACCAATTACATATAATGTACCACCAAATGCTCGTAAATAATACATAGGAAGTATTTGTGTTACTGTTTCCAGGAAGTTAGGATAAGCAAGGAATCCTTCAGCTGTAAACTCTTTCCACATTAGTGCTTGTGTAAATCCGGCAAAATAGAGAGGAATAGAGAAGAACAACATACCTAAAGTTGCAATCCAGAAATGTGTATTTGCAAGTTTTACAGAATAAAGTTTTGTTTTAAACAAACGAGGTACTAACCAATAAATCATACCAAAATTCATCATTGAGTTCCATCCGAGTGTGCCAATATGTACGTGAGCTATGGTCCAATCAGTGAAGTGACTTAAAGCATTAACCGTTTTAAGCGAAAGCATAGGGCCTTCAAACGTTGCCATTCCATATGCAGTTACACCAACTACAAACATTTTAAGTACGGGATCTTCTCGAACCTTATCCCAAGCACCTCTTAATGTTAGCAAACCGTTAATCATACCTCCCCATGAAGGAGCAATTAGCATAACTGAAAATACAACTCCAAGAGCTTGTGCCCAGTCGGGTAAAGCTGAATAAAGTAAGTGATGTGGACCGGCCCATATATATAAGAATATGAGTGCCCAAAAATGTATAATCGATAGTTTGTAAGAATAAATTGGTCGGTTTGCTGCCTTTGGAATGAAGTAATACATCATACCAAGGATGGGGGTTGTTAGGAAAAATGCAACTGCATTATGACCATACCACCACTGTACCAATGCATCTTGAATACCTGCATAAATTGGGTAACTTAAAGTAAATGAGACTGGTATTGCTAAGTTGTTTATGATATAAAGAACTGCTATAGTAACCCATGTTGCAATGTAAAACCATATTGCAACATAAATGTGCTTAACCCTACGGTTAATGATTGTCATGAAAAGGTTTACTCCAAAGAAAACCCAGATAACTACAACAAGGATGTCGATTGGCCAAATTAGTTCAGCATACTCCTTTGATTGAGTAAAACCAAACGGATATGTAACTGCAGCTAGAACAATGATTAATTGCCATCCCCAAAAATGAATATTGCCCAGGGCTTTGCTATACATTGGGGTTTTTAATAAGCGTGGCATCGAATAATAAATTCCTGCAAAAAATCCATTACCAACAAAGGCAAAAATTGCAGCATTTGTGTGTACAGGACGGATTCGGCTAAAGACTAACCATGCGATTTCACCACTCATATTTGGGAAAATAAGTTCTAAGGCAGCCGTTAAGCCTACCAACATAGCAACTATTCCCCAGCCTACAGTGGCCCATATGAAAAAGTTAGTCAGCCTGTTGTCATAAGTAAATTTTTGTAACTCCATAAGCTTTTTATTATTGGTTTGTTATTTAATTATATCCTTAATTTCAGAATTTTCTTTTTCAAGAGAAGTAATGTTTTCTGTATCATCGGGAGTACTATTTTCATTATCAAAAAGTATACGTACTGAGGGTGAATACATATCATCGTATTGGCCGGATTTAACCGACCAGATAAATCCAATGAGAAATAAACCAGTAACTACGATTCCAACTATTACTAATATGATGATAACTGACATTTAGGTATTAAAGTTCCTAATTAATAAATTAGAGTCAAAAATAAAAATATTATTTATTCAATTTTAAGAAAATACTATTTAGAATAAATTAAAATAAAGTATTTTGCTGTTTAGATATCAGTCTTTTAGCCAAAATATTAATTGAGACTGTTGCAAAAACTACTACACTTACGGAGCTAATTGGCATTAATATCGCAGCAATTAATGGTGATAGATTTCCCTGCACAGCAAAATACAATCCGATAAAATTATAAATAAAAGAGATAGTAAAACTCATAATTACAATTATTATTGAAGTTTTTGCAAAACTGATGAAATTAGGAAGTTGTTGAAATTTTGATGATTCAATAATTCCATCGCAAGCAGGGGAGAAACTATAAATATCGTCAGCGATTGTTAACCCTACATCACTTTCCATTAAGGCTCCAGCGTCGTTTAATCCATCACCAATCATTAATACTCTATTACCCAGTTTTTTTTGCTCTTTAACAAAATCCATTTTATTTGCCGGGCTTTGATTAAACCTTAAATTTTTTTCAGAACCAAATAGAGGGATAAGATTTTTACGCTCGGCCTCATTATCTCCTGATAGTAAGAATAAAGAAAATAGTTTCTTAAGTTTGAAAATTACTTCTTTTAAGCCGGGTCTATAAATATTTTCTATTTTAAAATGGCCAAGTACTTTATCATTAATCAATACGTAAACATTTGAATTATTAATGTTTACATCTTCTTTACCCGTTACAAATTTACATGATCCCATATTTACCTTAATACCGTTTACCATGCCTGTAATACCCATGGAAGGGATTTCCTGATAATCAACAACAGGATAATTACTTTTGCTGGCAATTGAACCAACTATTGTTGCGCTTAATGGATGACTTGAATTTGAAGCTAAGGATTTTATCAAAGATAGTTGTTCGTCAGAAAGCTGGTCACCAATAAATTTGGTTTTCATTGTACTAACTATAGTGATGGTACCTGTTTTGTCGAATACTATTGTATTAATATTTCGTAATTTCTCAATTACACCAGTATTTTTTATGTAGAATCCCCTTCGACCGAATTGACGCATGGTACTGCCAAATGTAAATGGTACTGTAAGAGCCAGAGCACAAGGACACGCAATTATTAGCACAGATGTAAAAGCAAATAATGCAAGTGATGGATCGTTTATTATCCAGTAAATTGCAGAAACGAAAGCAATTAATAGTATTACTACGGTAAAGTATTCACTAACTTTATTAATAATGGTGGTTAACTTTACTTCACCGCTTTTATTGTTATTATCCTGATTCCAAAGTTGGGTAAGGTAGCTTTGTTCAACTTCTTTAACAACTTCAATTACGATTGAACTACCAACCTGACGCCCTCCAGCAAAAATATTTTCACCAATTTTCTTCGATATAGGTATTGACTCGCCTGTAACAAACGAATAATCAATATTGGCTTCACCTATCAATAAAATAGCATCAGCAGGGATGATTTCTTGGTTTCGAATTAATAGTTGATCCTTAACCAACAATCGACTCAATGGAATAGTTGATTCTAAGTTGTCATCTATTTTTGTAACGGCTACAGGAAAATAGGATTTGTAATCACGTTCGAAGGAAAGGGCTCGATATGTTTTTCCTTGATACCATTTTCCAATCAACAGAAATAATACTAATCCGATAAGTGAATCCATATAACCAATTCCGTTGCCAGTAATTACCTCATATGAACTTTGTAAGAAAAGCGTTAAAACACCGAGAGTAATTGGTAGATCAATATTTATTATTTTATGTTTCAGGCCTTTGTAAGCACTTAAATAGTAATCGTTGGCGCAATATATTACCACTGGAAGTGCAAGAATGAAGCTCATTATTCCGAAAAAACTTGTAAATAAATCGCTTAATTCATCGCCACCTGGCAAATATTCGGGGAAATTATATAGCATTACGTTCATAAAACTAAAACCTGCAATACCAATCTTTAATAATAGATCTCGCTCACTTTTATTGCTTTCTTGTTTATCAAGTTGGTCTAAGGTAATTTCAGGGACATAATGAATTGAAACGAGTAGTTCTACAAGCTGCCTTAGTGATATTTCATCTTCTTTATATGTTACAGTAACATTTTTTTTTGGAAAATTTACAGAACTAGTAATTATTCCTGCGTTAATAGTATGTAGGTTTTCCAACAGCCAAATACATGAAGCACAGTGTATTGTTGGGATAAATAGAGTTACTTTACTTATCCCTCCATCTGAAAAATCCAAGAGCTTTTCTCTGATCTCATCATTATCAATATAATTATATTTACCGGTAACATCTGTTTGTTCAACTTTTATTCCCGACATTGGTTGGATGTCGTAATATTTTTTAAGCTTACCCTTGTTGAGTATTTGAAATACAGTACTGCACCCATTGCAACAAAAAGGTTTATCATCCCAAATAATTGGATGATTTCCACAATCTTCTCCGCAATGGATACATGGTAATCCCATATTTCGCTAGGGTATTTTCGGGTATCTGACCTGTTTTATTACTGCTTTAAATTAATTATTTCCAACATTGACGTTTTTAAATGTAATTGCCCACATACCTCTTGGTTGTCCTGATTTGAAATCGATTGCTTTATCTTCAGGATATAGATCTGTTATTTTTGTAACTAAATCTAAAGGCATTGTTTCACCAGGAGTTCCGTGGCAAGATAAGCACATATTATTGGTAACAATTGGTTTATAATATACAGGATTACCCTTGTGGTTAACAGCCAAACGTGATTTTAAGGGAACACTTGATAGATAATCCATTATATATTGCTTAAATATTTTTGATTCAACATCGGTAGGCTTATTTTTAGGATTTCTATACTTCTGGGCTATTCTTCGAATTGAAACGCCTTCGGCCTTGGATAATGAATCGGTTATATTAATAGCCTCAATATTACAAAATTCGATGGCATGTTCTAAACCACCATCAGCAATAGCTTTTTTAAGAGCAGTACCTAATGCAACTTCTGAAATTTTTGCGATTACAGCTCCTTTTTTATTTAATGTTTTTGATTGTTCATCATCCTGATAAATATAGGATACTTTAGTATTATCAGTTGGTTTTTTTTGCTCCACATTATTTTTTGTGGTTGTGTTATTTGATGAACAGCCCACGAATAATAATATAGAACTTAATAATGCTAATATTAGTGAGTTTCTTGATTTCATTATTTATTGTTTTAGTTAGGTTTATGTCTTTGAGACTGTCTAAATTTTGTCATCTTATTTAAATCCAAGTCAATTTTGCCATATCATTCTCATTTATTAATTTGAAGGCCATGATTATTTAGTTATACTTAAGCCTCAATTTGTCAAAATGTACGTTGCAATAATTCCAAAGAACGAATTTTAGACAATTACTTATATTAAGCATTTTGTTATTACTCGAATACTTCAATAATCTTCCCAACAAATCTTAAATCAACACCTGCCAAAGGATGATTAAAGTTC
The DNA here is from genome assembly GCA_937912115.1 of uncultured Bacteroidota bacterium. GTDB lineage: Bacteria > Bacteroidota > Bacteroidia > Bacteroidales > F082. The sequence continues at coordinate 6,510 of CALDOI010000257.1, forward strand.
ATTGTAACAGCATTGTCCATTAACTTTGTAACCAATCCGATATGTTTATTTCCTTCATTATCGGTTAGAGGAATTTGGTTGCCAATTTGTAACATATCATTATCAATTTTGCCATCTACCTCAAAAGTATCTTTGGGTAAGTCAAAAACTGCATAAGGATCAACTGGGCCATATGCATCACTAGCCGGGATAATGAAATCAAATGACTCGCCGCCCTCTAATTCCAACAAATTTTGCTCAAACTTTGGTAGCAATTCACCAACACCAAATTTAAATTTCATAAGGTTATCGTCAGGTGTTTTTTCCAATACTTCTCCACTATTATTGCTAGTAAGAGTATAAGAAATTCCGGCAATACTATTTGTACCTATCTTCATAATTTATTGCCTACACATTCTGATTTTTGATAAGGTTTAGTGCACTACCTGCTTTAAACCATTCTATTTGATTAGCGTTATAAGTTTGATTAGCAAAAATCTCATCCGATGTACCATCTTTATGGCTTAGTACAACTTTCAATTGTTTTTCAGGTTGAAAATTTGTAAGACCAACAACTTCAAAAGTATCATCCTCTTGAACTTTGTCGTAATCACTTTTATTGGCGAAAGTTAATGCAAGCACTCCTTGTTTTTTAAGATTAGTTTCGTGAATCCGTGCAAAAGAACGTACTAAAACAACTTTGACACCTAAAAATCTAGGTTCCATAGCTGCATGTTCCCTTGACGAACCTTCTCCATAATTTTCATCACCAATAACTATTGTTCCAATTCCAGCATCGCGCATTGTTTGAGCTGACTCAGGAACAGGTTCATAATTACCGGTGATTTGGTCTTTAACACTGTTGGTTTTGTCGTTAAAATAATTAACAGCACCAATTAGCATATTTTGGCTTATATTTTCAAGATGCCCTCTAAATCTTAACCATGGACCCGCCATTGAGATATGATCGGTGGTACATTTTCCTTTAGCTTTTATGAGAAGCTTCAATCCTTTATAATCATTACCGTCCCATTCCTTAAAGGGAGTAAGTAGTTGAAGTCGCTGTGAATCGGGGCTAACAGAAACATCAATTTTACTTCCATCTTCTGCAGGTGCCTGATAACCTGAATCTTTAACATCGAAACCAAGTGGGGGATAAACAACACCTGTTGGTTCATCCAATTTCACCATTTCACCAAGCTCATTTTTGATATAGTCGGTAAGTGGGTTGAAATCGAGTCGTCCGGATATGGCATATGCCATAACCATATCTGGTGAGCTTACAAATGCGAAAGTATTTGGATTACCATCGTTACGTTTGGCAAAATTTCTGTTAAAAGAGGTAATAATAGAATTCCTATGACCATCTTTTACATCTTCGCGCTCCCACTGTCCGATACATGGTCCGCAGGCATTGGCAAGAACAGTAGCCCCAAGTTGTTCAAATTCTTCAATAAGCCCATCGCGTTCAATTGTATATCTTACAAGTTCTGATCCTGGAGTAATTAATAAATCGGTTTTTACTTTTAAATTTTTGGCAATAGCTTGTCGCGCTAATGATGCAGCACGTGTTATATCTTCATAAGAAGAATTTGTACATGAACCAATAAGTCCTGCCTCAATACTTAAAGGCCAATCATTCTTCTTCGCGGTATCCGCAATTTCGGAAACTGTCGTTCTCAGATCCGGTGTAAATGGACCATTTAATGCAGGTTCAAGCTCATTAAGATTAATTTCAATAACCTGATCAAAGTATAGCTCAGGGTTGTCGTATACTTCCGCATCTCCGGTTAAATATTCAGAAATAGAGTTAGCTAACTCAGCTACATCTGAACGACTTGTTTGACGAAGATATTCAGCAGTTTTATCGTCATAACCAAAAGTTGAAGTAGTAGCGCCAATTTCGGCTCCCATGTTACATATTGTTGCTCTGCCTGTTGCACTTAAGCTGTTAGCTCCATCTCCAAAATATTCAACAATAGCACCGGTACCTCCTTTAACGGTAAGTATATCAGCAACCTTTAGAATAACATCTTTAGGGGCTGTCCAACCGCTCAGTTTACCTGTTAATTTAACCCCAATAAGTTTTGGGAATTTCAGTTCCCATGGCATATCGGCCATTACATCAACTGCGTCGGCACCGCCAACACCAATAGCAACCATTCCTAATCCACCGGCATTTGGAGTATGTGAATCGGTTCCAATCATCATTCCACCAGGAAAGGCATAGTTTTCAAGTACAACCTGATGAATAATACCTGCACCGGGCTTCCAAAATCCAATGCCATATTTATTTGATACGGTTGAAAGAAAATCATAAACTTCCTGATTAGTATAGTTTGCTACTTCAAGATCCTTTTCTGCACCTTCTTTAGCTTGAATAAGATGATCGCAGTGAACGCTTGACGGTACAGCTGCTTCACTTTTGCCAGCCTGCATAAATTGCAAAAGCGCCATTTGTGCAGTGGCATCCTGCATGGCTACTCGATCGGGACGAAAATCCACATATGATTCACCTCTAGCATAAGTTTGTGTAAGTTTTTTTTCATCAAGATGAGAGTAGAGTATTTTCTCAGTAAGTGTCATTGGTTTTGCAAGAAGTTTTCTTGCTGCCTCAACACGTGAAGGAAACTTGCTGTAAAGTTCCTTTATCATTTCTAGATCAAATGCCATTATAAAGTAAATTTAGAATATTATTATTGTTATCTCAATTATGAGGAATGCAAATGTAATAAAAACTAAAAAATATTAGTCCATCAATCCCCGGCCTGTTTTATTTATTTTCCCTTCTTCTTTATATTCCCGTATTAGTCTATCTAACACCCCATTAACGAATATTTTACTATTGGCTGTGCTAAAATATTTTGCTAGTTCTATGTATTCATTTAAGGTAACTTTAACCGGAACGGTTTCCATTTCCTGAAGTTCGATAATTGCCATTTTAAGAAGAATCACATCCATTAAGGGAATTCGCTCAAATTCCCAGTTCTTGGTTCTTTGTTTAAGTTCTTCATTAATCTCATCATCATTTCTAAGTACAAGTTTGTACAATTTCCTAACGAAATCACGGTCTTCATTAACACCATCAATAGCTGGTTTGTATATTCCAGGTAACGAGCTATTAGTTTTAAACTTATTCGAGAAATTTTCTATAAATTTTATCAAGAGAAGAATAACCAAATCATACCCATCAGTAAAATACACACTTTTCTCTTCGTAGTAGGATTTCAGCAACTCAAATTCTGATAATAGCAAGTCAGTTACTTTAATTAGAAACTTTTTATCAGTCTCAATACTTGTCTCTTGGGACTCCATATATTTCTTGTAGAAGTCTTTGGATTTTATGATGTTGTAAAATTTCAAAATCATATCGTACTGATCAGTCCAATTAATTTTGAGTTTACCTTCGTTTAATATGAACTCATTGTTTTGTTCAATACCAACAATAACTTTGTTTTCAATAAACCTGAGATTTGGATTCAGGTCTTCTTCGGTGGGATAAAATTTTTGTTTGTTTTCTTGTATTCTGATTTCTGCAAATCGTTTAATTTCCACAAGAAAAGAGAGTTGATAAATAAAAAGTTCATGCAGCTTATCTATACTTTCAAGAAGTTGCTTTTCACCTTTAATAACATCATTGGTGCCTCCTGAATACCATGAATAAAGAGATTGGAGGACTTTAATTCTTAGATGTCTGCGATATAACATAAGGTTGTTCGTATTTGTATGAACTGTTTATTATTTGAGTGGCAAAAATAATTTATTTAGTTTGAGATACGTAATATTTACTAATTATTTTTCGGTAATCTGAAAATTAGTATTAGTTTTACACCTTGGAAATCAAGGATCGCTGATTTTATAATAAATATATGAAATTATGATGGAATGGGCAGATTATCAGTTTGCTGATAAAACTATTTTAGTTGTTGAGGATATTGATACCAGCATTAAATTTTTTGATGCTGCATTAAGAAAATCACAAGCAAAAATTCTTTGGGCTAAAACCGGAGAAGAGGCAATAGAAATTCTTGAACATAATATTACTGATATAGACTTAGTTCTGCTTGATTTAAACTTGCCTGGCTTAAACGGTTTTGATGTATTAAAATATTTACGAGATATTGATCCTGAATTACCTGTTATTGTTCAAACCGCATATCTTTTCTCTGGTGAGCGAAAAACAAGCCTGTCGATGGGAGCTAATGGATTTATTTCCAAACCCGTTCAACTAGTAGAATTACTTAATAATATTTCAAAGTTTCTAAATCCTGAATTAACCAATTAGATATTATACTAAATCTGTAGTTTAAGTCCATCATAAGCAGCAAATACTCCCTTTGGTAGTTCCTTTTCAAGATCACCATGAAATCCCATCATATGGCTAATGTGAGTTAGGTATGCCTTATCGGGTTGTAAGAAATCAATAATTTTTAATGCACCCTCTAAATTATAATGTGAGGGATGTTGCTCTCTGCGTAATGCGGTTAACACTAAAACTTTGCAACCAATAAGTTTCATTAAAGATGATGGAGGAATGTAGTTAGTATCAGTAATATAGGCAAAGTCTCCAATTCTAAAACCCATAACCTGAGTATTATAATGCAAGGCTCTAATGGGAATTATCTTAATATTGTCAACATCAAAGTCTTCATCATTAATAGTTTTCAAATTATATTTAGGCAAGCCCGGATAATTATTATTGAAGGCGTAGGAAAACTCTTGTTTTATTTCAATTTGGTCATATGCTGTAGCATAAATATCCATTGGCTTTTTTGTGAGATAATTGTACGATCTTACATCATCAAGGCCGGCAATATGATCACGGTGAGAATGAGTTATAATTATAGCGTCAAGTTTAGTAACATTTTCACGTAACATCTGATAACGAAAATCAGGACCGGCATCAATACTGATAATTGTATCGTCAACTTCAATTAGCGCGGATGTACGTAATCTGTGATCCTTAATATTTCCATTTTTACATACTTCACAACTACAAGCTGGCACTGGTATTCCTTGTGATGTTCCAGTACCTAAAAATGTTATAACCATTTTATTTAATTAAAAAACGTTGATCAAAAGTAGTTATTTTGGTTTACTTGATTTATGGATGACATAAAATAGAAAAACGCACCCTTGCCATGCAAAAGTGCGTTATATTTTAATAAATTTCTTATTTAGTCTATACTACCAAACTTCACAGCAGCAGTTAATCCAAATACATTGGTTTTAATACTAACCATATCTGATGAATTTGATAACTCACTCAGACCCTGTGTATAATATGCAGAAAATTGAAATCTGTCAACTTCAACGCCTCCTTCAATATTAATACCAAAATTCAATGGTTTATACTCGTCATCAACTCCGGTTCCTATTGATTGGTGATCATTGTCATACTCATTATCAGCTTTATACAAATTTGTAGTGTAAATGTTATATGAAATAACAGGGCCCGCCATTGCAAAAATTTTAGCACCTCCAAGATCATATTTATAACCGAAATTAATAGGAACATCAATAGAAGCTAAAATTTCATATTCTTTTGAATCGTACCATTTTTCCTTAATGTATCTTTCCGAATTATATCTAACTCCTTTTGCTGCACCAAAAACTCCCGTCTGCATAAATAAGTAATCATTTATTCCAACTTCCAGTATAAATCCCATGCGTGGCGATATTAATCTTTTGAAATCTAAATCATCCAGAGTATATCCATCTCCAGCTTTAAGTTTTAGATACGAAAAATCAACACCTAATTTAAATCCGGCTCTTACCTGGGCATTTGAAACATTCCAGGAGGATGATATTAAAATAACGATAGCAATAAGTAATAGTTTTTTCATGTTTTTTTTGTTAATTGGTTCAAAACAAAAATACGAAACATGTAATTACTTTCGCATAATTATATGGTAAATCATAATAAATATTTATAGTAAAGCTACATATATTTGTTAAAAACAATTAGTTAGCATTTTATTTATAATGAGTACAAATTTTATATATTCCATTCATTTTCTTTATAATTTTGCAAATTCTTGAAAGATGTATAATATTGCAATTAAATAGTAAAATAAAACATAATCTTAACAGGCTTCTGATGTCGCATTGGCCTATACATCAGCATGAACCAAAAGGGAAGCCCGTTGATATTGAAAACGATAGATTGTTACTATTTTTGTGCTATTCGAGCGATATTGAGTGGGAGGAAATTGAAAAACTTGATACCCGATCAAAAAAACTATTTAAATA
>CALDOI010000258.1 GCA_937912115.1 uncultured Bacteroidota bacterium
ATTAAAGTGGTAATTAAAAAATATAAAGGGATTCGGTTTGTTTGTGATTTTAATGTAGGTAATGGACTATTTTTAAGTTATCAAAAACATTTGCTAATAGCCGAACGGAAGGGAACATGCTCAAATAATAACCTTCAATATTTTCCTGAACCACAAGAAACTAATGTTGTTACTATGTCTAGTTTAACAATATTAAGAGCTGGTTTAGGAATTATTTTTTAATATTTACTTGACAAATTAAAACTTTACATTATTTTTGACTACACGATTTAACCAAATAGTTAAAGCAATTGGTAAAAAAAATAGAAAATACTGAAGAAAAGATTATTGCTGCTGCGCGCGAAGTGTTTTTGAGAAAAGGCATGGATGGTGCCAGGATGCAAGAAATAGCAGATGAAGCCGGAATTAATAAATCATTATTGCATTATTATTTCAGATCGAAAGATAAATTATTCGACAGGGTTTTTACGGAAACCTTTAAAAATGTTATTGATCTAATTACTGAAGTTTTTTCATCTTCAATCACTCTCGAATCTTTCATCGAAAATTTTGTAAGAGGCTACACATCAGTACTTATTAAAAAACCATATATTGCAAACTTCGTGCTTCATGAATTAAGCAGAAACCCACAGCGTGTTGTTGAACATATTAATTTAACAAATTTTGATAAATTGAAATTAGCATCCCTTATTTCATCTGAAGATAAAAATACGATCAGGCAATTTAACCCCATTCAGATAATTGTTGATATACTTGCACTATGTATTTTTCCATTTGTGGCAAAACCAATAATTAAGGGGTTTATGTTTGATGGAGATATTGAAGAATATAATATCTTTATTGACCAAAGAACGCAACATATTATTGAGTTTGTAAAATCAGCAGTATTTATTCAGAAATAAATCAGATAAATATGAAAAAGTTAACTCTAGTTTTAATAACTGTATTTATCGGCCAGTTAATATGGGCACAGCAATCAAAAACAATAACATTAGAAGATTGCTATCAAAATGCATTTGAGAATTATCCAAATTTTAAGCAAACCGAACTTAATAATTCCATCTATGAGTTAAATATTAAGAATACCAAAACTAACTACTATCCAACTTTAAACCTTAACGGACAAATTAGCTGGCAGTCGGATGTTACCAAAATAAATATTCCTGCAGCAGCAGGATTTACAGCCCCTGAAATAAGTAAGGATTGGTATAAAATAAATTTTGATGTTCAGCAAATAATATATGATGGTGGTGTTACATCGGGACAGAAGCAACTTGAATCCACCGAAAGGGAAATTTCCAATCAGGAAGTGCAGATTGAATTGTATCAGCTCAAGGAAAAAGTAAATCACCTATTCTTCAATGTTGTTTTTTTAAAGAAAAATATTGAGGTGCTTGATATCTTAACTCAAAATCTAGTTGCAAGTATTAAGGATGCTGAATCAGCTTTTGAAAACGGGATGGTTCTTAAATCGGAGGTTGATAAAATTAGAGTTGAGATGATACAGGTTGAACAGCAAATTGTTGAGAAGGAGTCGGATATAGTATCAATTATTGGTGCATTAAATGAACTTACAAAACTAAATATTCAATCTGCCGATGATCTTGAAACTCCTGAGCTAACAATCGCAAATTATAGTTTTATAAATAATCGTCCTGAATATCTAATGCTGGTAAAACATCAGGAAAAAGTATCAGCAGCTAAAAACCTGACTTCATCAAAAAGACTTCCCAAATTTTTAGCATTCGGGCAAGCTGGTTATGGTAGGCCCGGATATGATATGCTAAACAATAATTTCAAGGATTATTATATGATTGGTGCTAGATTGAATTGGAATATCTGGGATTGGAATAAGGTGAAAAACGAAAAGCAAATATTTGATATCCAAAATGAAATTATTGATACTAAAAAGCAATCATATAATCAAAGCCTGAGAGCCGACTTATTTCAACGCATTCAGAATATCTCAAAATATGATAAGCTTCTTGAAACAGATGAGGCAATACTAGAATTACAAAGCAGCATTGTAAAAACTGCCCTAAGCCAGTTTAATAATGGAACAATTACATCAACAACTTATCTTATCGAATTAAATAAACTATCAAATGCCAAATTGAATCTGGAAGCTCATAAACTTCAATTAACTTTCGCTAAGTATCAGTATATAACAGCAATAGGTAACTTATAACAATATCAAACCTGTCTCGACATGAATAAAATAATCTTACTTTCAATTTTCAGCTTCTTTGTGATAACAGCATGTGAAAATAAAGATAATAAATCGGATGCGTACGGTAATTTTGAAGCTACCGAAGTTATTGTATCTGCACAGGCAAATGGCCAAATTATTCAATTCACTCCCGAAGAAGGAATTGAATTAGCATTTAATGAAACCGTTGGCTTAATTGATACAGTTGTTCTTCAGCTTAACAAGAAACTAATGGAACAGCAAAAGATTACAATTGCATCTCAATACAATAATTTAATCTCGGAAATTGATGTGCTGAAGCAGCAGTTAACCAATGCTAAAATTAATCAGGACAGGATACTTAATCTATTTAGTGCTGGTGCTGCAACACAAAAGCAGGTGGATGATATTGTTGGTGTGATAGATTTGATAAAAAAGCAAATTAGCGCTGCAAATACAAAACGGAATAATATAAGCGATCAAATTGATGGAGTTAATGTACAAATTGAACAGGTAAACGAGGCATTAAGCAAATGCCACATTAGAAATCCTCAAAAAGGGACTGTGCTTGTTAAATATACTGAAACAGGAGAAGTTACTGGAATTGGAAGGCCGTTGTACAAAATAGCTGACTTAAGCGAAATGAAACTAAAAGCATATATTAGCGGTGCTCAATTGCCAAATGTTAAGTTAGGACAAAAGGTAGAAGTGTTGTTTGATAAGTCGGAAAAGGAAAATACCAGCGTTACCGGAACAGTAAGTTGGATATCACAAACGGCCGAATTTACGCCTAAAACTATCCAAACTAAACAAGAGCGGGTTAATTTGGTATATGCAATAAAAGTTGCAGTTAAAAATAATGGTGCAATAAAAATTGGTATGCCGGGAGAGGTTAATTTTTAATAGAATTGAAATAGGATTAGTAATTAATTATAAATTTAAAACAAAGTTTATGAAAAAAGTGAGCATGTTATTTGCCCTTATAGGCATGATGATTTTACCAATGATGCAGGTTCAGGCACAAGATGTTGACCCTGATGCTGTACTGGGAAAATGGAATACAATTGATGATGAAACTGGAAGAAAAAAGTCAGTAGTTGAAATTTATAAAGAAGGAGACAAGCTATATGGTAAGATTGTTGAACTCTTTAGATTACCTGACGAAGATCCCGATCCTATTTGTGATGAATGTGATGAAGATGATCCTCGTTACAATCAAAAAGTATTAGGAATGGTAATCCTTGAAGGCTTGGAGTGGGATGATGATGAGTGGGATGATGGTACCATTATGGATCCAAAAAATGGCAAGGTATACAGTTGTAAGTTATGGCTTAAAGATGGTGAGCTACAAGTAAGAGGGTACTTGGGCTTTTCTTTAATTGGAAGATCACAAACCTGGGTAAGAGATAAATAGTAATAATGAGTGGTGAGTGGTGAACAGATAGATTCACCATTCACCATTCACCATATGTCAGTAAATATTCAAATAGATAGTATTAGCAAGAAGTATGCTGATGTAATGGCTCTTAACAACATAAGTTTGAGCATTAAATCTGGTGAGCTTTTTGGGTTTATCGGTCCTGATGGGGCTGGTAAAACAAGCCTGTTTCGGATACTTACAAGTTTGTTGTTGCCAACCTCAGGCAAAGCAAGTATTGGGGAGTTTGATGTTGTTAAAGATTATAAAAAGATACGCCAAAATACCGGTTATATGCCGGGCAGGTTTTCGTTGTATCTTGATTTAACTGTTGAAGAGAATCTTGATTTCTACGCAAGTATTTTCAATACAACGGTTAAAGAAAACTATGAATTAATAAAGGATATCTACGTTCAGATTGAGCCTTTTAAAAAACGCCGTGCCGGAGATTTGTCGGGTGGGATGAAACAAAAACTTGCCCTTTCATGTGCTCTAATTCATAGTCCGCATTTAATTATACTTGACGAGCCAACCACAGGAGTGGATGCGGTTTCCAGGATGGAATTTTGGGAACTCCTAAAAAAAATGCAGAAGATGGGAATGACAATTATTGTTTCCACACCGTACATGGATGAAGCTGCATTGTGCGATAGGGTTGCCCTTATGCAAAATGGAAATCTGCTGGCGGTGGACACACCAAATAATATTGTAAAGTCATATAAAGGATCGCTATTTGCTGTTAAGGCCTACAACATGCATAAACTACTGGATGATCTTGGAAGTCTTGGTGATACCAGTCAGGTTTTTCGTTTTGGCGAAACTATCCACATAACGTCAACAATTAACGATGATAAGGTTTATATGGAATCGGTAAATAAACAACTGATCGATAAAGGATACAAAGATATCTCAATACATAAAGTTAACCCTGTAATTGAAGATTGTTTTCTATCATTAATGGATAAAGATGTTGAATAGGGCGAAAATAATAGAGGTTGAAAACCTGGTTAAAAAGTTTGGCTCTTTCACTGCCAACGATAACCTTACGTTCGATGTTTACAAAGGTGAGATATTTGGATTCCTCGGTGCGAATGGTGCTGGTAAAACTAGTGCTATCAGAATCTTATGTGGTCTTTCACCCCCAACTTCCGGTAAAGCAATCGTGGCAGGTTATGATGTGGCCAAATATCCAAATAAAGTAAAGGCAAATATTGGATATATGAGTCAGAAGTTTTCACTATATAATGATATGACGGTAAAAGAAAACTTTAGATTTTATGGCGGAATATATGGATTATCGAAAAAACAGATAGTTGACAAAACCAATTACTTTCTCGAAAAGCTTGAAATGGAAAAAACTCGTAATGTGGTACTGAGTGAAATCCCACTTGGGTGGAAGCAAAAGTTAGCGTTTTCTGTAGCAATAATACACGACCCTAAGGTTGTTTTTTTGGATGAACCAACGGGTGGTGTTGACCCCATAACAAGACGTCAGTTTTGGGAAATGATTTATGAAAATGCAGATAAGGGAACTACTGTTTTTGTTACAACACACTATATGGATGAAGCCGAATATTGTGAAAGAGTATCGATTATGTCGGAAGGCAAAATAGAGGCACTGGATACTCCGGCCAATCTTAAAAGCACCTATGGTGTTAATTCAATGAACGATGTATTTATTAAAATAGCGAGGGGATAAGAAGTTCAAGGAAGTTATATGTAAAAGAAGTTATATGTTATAAGTTATATGTTGAAAAAAATAACGCATAACAAATAACGTATAACAACTAACAAATAACGTATAACAAATAACATATAACAACTAAATGAAAGCATTTATAAAAAAGGAGTTTTTTCACATTTTTAGGGATTACCGATCGATGGTGATATTGTTTGGTATGCCTCTGGTTATGGTGCTGCTTTTTGGGTTTGCTATCACTAATGATATTACCAATGTTCGTATTGCTATACTCGATAACTCAAAGGATGTTGTAACAAATCAAATCACACAAAAATTAATCTCATCGGGTTATTTTATTCTTGAGGATAATATTGAAAGTCAGAATGATATTGAAAAGATATTTACCGAAGGGAGAGTTAAGGAAGTTGTTGTTTTTGAAGCTGATTTCGCCAGAAAGCTAAAAACCGAAGGCAAAGCGCATGTGCAGTTAATTCTTGATGCTTCAGACCCAAATACAGCTAATATAATAAGTTCATACACTACCGGTGTTATTAGCTCTTATTCTCTGGAATTAATGAGTCAGACAAGCATGATTCCGGTAAAGATTAATATTGAAAGCCGCATGTACTATAATCCGGAACTTAAGAGTGTATATATGTTTGTTCCTGGAATAATTACCATTCTGCTTATGTTGGTCTCGACAATGATGACATCAATATCAATAACCCGTGAAAAAGAGATGGGAACAATGGAAGCTCTGTTGGTATCACCATTAAAGCCGATTCAAATCATAATTGGCAAGGTAATGCCATATACGTTACTGTCCTTTATTAATTTAATTGTAATTCTCCTACTCGCACGGTTCGTATTTATGATGCCCGTGGCCGGAAATCTAGTATTATTAATTGTTGAGAGTTTGTTGTTTATTTTGATGTCGCTGGCTTTGGGAATACTAATCTCAACAATCAGCAAAACTCAACAACAAGCAATGTTATTGTCGATGTTTGCCTTAATGTTACCAACAATACTTCTTTCAGGTTTTATTTTCCCCGTCGAAAATATGCCCATCTTACTTCAATATCTTAGCCATATTATGCCATCAAAATGGTTTATTATTATTGTGAAGAATATTATGTTAAAAGGAACTGGGATATTATATTTCTGGAAGGAAACACTTATTATTTTGGCAATGACATTGTTTTTTATTGGGATGAGTGTTAAAAAATTTAAAATACGATTGGAATAATTTGAAAACACTACTTTACATATTACAAAAGGAATTTATTCAAATATTTAGGGATAGAACAATGCTTCCCATAATTTTTATTATTCCAGTTATGCAATTGCTAATATTGTCGTATACAGCTACATTCGAGATTAAGAATGTGGATTTGATAGCACTTGATAATGATAGAACAAGTACATCAAGGGAATTAATAAATAAATTTTCCGGCTCTCCTTTTTATCATTTCAATGGTTATGCCGATGATTTCGAATCTGCTCAGCAGTTGATTAAAAGTGGTAAGGCGGATCAACTTCTGGTAATTGAACCCTATTTCGAAAGAAAGTTAATCGTTGATAAATCAGCGGAAATTCAAATTATTACCGATGCAATAAACGGCAGTGCTGCAAGTATGATGGTGGCATACGCACAATCGATAATTGGTGACTTCAACAAGAATATTATCATTGAACAAAATCCATCTCAACAGCTGGGGATGCCAATCGAAATCGGCTCCCTTTTTTGGTATAATCCAGAACTTGATTATATTACTTACATGGTTCCCGGCATACTTGTTCTTTTGGTAACCGTTATAGGGATGTTTTTGGGTAGCATGAATCTGGTTAAAGAAAAAGAAATAGGAACCATCGAACAAATTAATGTTACCCCAATAAAAAAATATCAATTTATTGCCGGAAAGTTAATTCCTTTTTGGTTTATTGCAAATGTTGATTTGGCAATAGGGTTATTATTAGCATATTTTGTTTTTAATATACCTGTTATGGGAAGTGTTGTACTGTTATTCACTGTTGCTTCTGTTTATCTGGTTGGGATATTGTCAATAGGTTTAGTAATATCCACACTAACCAATACAATGCAGCAGGCAATGTTTATCTCCTGGTTTTTCCTTGTCATTTTTATTCTGATGAGTGGCTTATTTACTCCGATTGAAAGTATGCCCAATTGGGCTCAGATTATAAATCATGCAAATCCGGTTTCATATTTTATAAAAATGAACAGGATGATAATGTTGAAGGGATCAGGGTTTATGGATATAAAAGAAGATTTAATAATCCTTGGAGTTTTTGCAATTGCACTATTTAGTTTTTCAATAATGAGATATAGAAAAACGGTTTAATCACATTTAAGGTTTACTAATCACATTTTTGATATAAGACCTTTAACTTTCGTAGTCCTCAATCTTCCATCCTTTCTTCATAAAACTAATGTAAATTAGACATGAGCATATGTTATTAGGGATCCAAAGCCTACTTTTTCTTACCTTCTTGCTTTTGCTTAGCTTCCACGGCATTCTTTTTAGCTTCTTCGATTGCTATTATTTTCTTACAAGTTGATAGTTCAGGGGTAAGTGATATTATTAGATTATTGAACTTTTGATTTACCTCTTTTGGCTCATGATACCGGTCAAAAAACCGACTTGTTAATGTGGTTACTTCTTCCCGTTTATTTTCAAGTTCAGCCTTTAGTTTTAAATCAGCTTTATTTTCTTTATACTTAAGCTGTAATAGTTGATATTCACATGTTGTATTTGCCATTGCATATGCATCGGCTTTCATTATTTCCTCTTTACTATGACCTTTATCGTTTTTGTTAAGCATGCTACATGATGCCAACATGAAAGAAAAAAGCACGATTATAATTAAATATTGATTTTTCATCTTCAAAAATTTTCACAAAAATAGTTCTTATTTATTTAGCTAATGTTTATTAATACATCCAAGTGTAAATGCAACCCTTACTATTTCTATTTATCAATAGCTGATTCAGTATTTTTTTAATTTTTTCACATTCTTAAAGTGCTTTATCATTTTCCCGAAATCTTTATCTTTTTTACGTCTATCGGCAATAGTGGATTCAAAATGCTCTTTTTCCCGTTCCATTTTTTGGAAATTTTCATAAGAACCAAGGTCAATTTCTCCACTTTCAACTGCAGCAAGTACAGCACAGTCAATTTCAGATGTATGGGTGCAATCTTTGAATTTACAATCTTTAGATAGGCTAAGTATCATATCAAATGTTATTTCCAATCCACCTGCCGAATCGGTAATGCCCACTTCTCTCATTCCCGGATTATCAATAATTATCCCTCCATTTTCAAGAATTACCAATTCTCTATGACTAGTAACATGTCGACCTTTGCCTGTGTTTGTACTAATCGAGTTTGTCTTCATTTGGTTTTTGCCCGATAGGTTATTTAACAGCGTTGATTTTCCAACACCGGATGAACCTAATAAACAGTAAGTTTTACCTACTAGAATCGATTTGTCAATGGAATACCAACCATTTTTTGTTTCATTACTTATGGAGAATATTGGTACATGTTTTACCCTTTCCTCAACTTTTTCAACCAACCTCTTTAATTCAACCTCAGTAATTAAATCAATTTTATTAAGTATGATAATTGCTTTTACCTTGGAGCCATTGCATATAGTAAGATATCTTTCTATTCGATTGATGTTAAAATCCCTATCAACCGCCTGTACAATAAAAGCATAGTCAATATTTGTTGCGATTATTTGTTTTTCACCTTGTTTTCCAACCGCCTGTCTTTCAATGATTGTACGTCGTGGGAAAATAGAATGAATCAATGCCTTCTTTTCATCATATTCAGAAATTGCAACCCAGTCACCAACAGCAGGAAAATCTGATCTATTATTGGCTGAGAACCTTAGATTCCCAATTATTTCTGCATCATATTCAGAGTCGATGGCACTAACAATGTACCTTTCTTTATGTTCTGAAATTATTCGACCAACTCCGAATGAATCAAGGTTTTGTTCTTTTCGAAAGTTTTCAAAATCAGTGTTGTATCCTAAATCTTCGAGTGTCATTTTTTTCTATTATGAATAACCCCAAATAAATAGTTTTAAATAATAAAATTAGCTGGAAATAATACTTAATGCCGATTTAACCCCATCAGCAGCGCTGGAAATAATACCACCGGCAAAACCACTACCTTCACCAATAACATAAAGGTTTTCAAAACCTGTACACAGCCCATCCTTTTCACGATCAACCTGAATAGGTGCTGATGACTTACTTTCCAATCCCATAATGTTGCCGGTTTCAAAGCCTTTCATCTTTCTGATGAAATCTTTGAGTCCCGCTCTCATTGAGGCTTCCACAGACTTAGGAAGTAATTCCCATAACGGTGTTTCTATAATTCCCAATGGGTAACTGGTGTTCATGCTCGATTTGGTGATTTTTTTGGCTATGAAATCCTTGATACTACAAAAAGGCGCTTTGTACCCTTTTGAGAAGTTAAAAAAACTATTTTCAAGATTTTCCATCCAGTCGAGGGTTTCCATTGCTGAAACTTCACGATTGAGTATTGTGCCAATATTAACAGTTGCAACACAAGCAGCATTTGCAAATTCATTATCGCGCATATAGTCACTCATTCCATTCACAATATTTGTATCAGCAGTTGCTGCTGCCGGCACAATTATTCCTCCCGGGCACATGCAAAAACTATAAACCTGCTCTTGGTTAATCCCCTTCGATGTTAATCGGTATTCTGCTGCTTTTACACCGGGCAGGCTTTTTTTGCCCCATTGAGCCAGATTAATAATTTCCTGTTGATGTTCCATTCTGCTTCCCAGAGCAAAATTCTTTGCATGGAAGTTAATGCCTTTTTTCATTAACATACGATAGGTGTCGTAGGAAGAATGACCGGGTGCAATTAGAAAATAGTTGGCAACAATATCTCCATTATTGGTTGTGATCTTGGTAACTTTTCCGGTAACCACTTTGATGTCAGTCATGGTGGTTTCAAATAAATATGTTCCACCAAGGTTCTCGAATTGAGCCCTTAGATTTTTTACAATAATTTTCAGATTATCGCTTCCAACATGCGGATGAGTCATGTATTTAATTTCATCAGGCGCACCTGCAGATACATAGCTTTCCAGGATGAATTTTTTCTCAACAGATATTTTTTTACTGCGAGATGTTAGCTTACCATCAGAAAAGGTGCCAGCTCCTCCTTCACCAAATGCATAATTACTGTTTGCAATAAATATTCCAGTTGATTCAAAGGTTTTTATATCCTTAGTCCTGGTTGTAACATCTGTACCACGTTCAATCAAGGTAACTTTAAAACCTGCTTTCTGCAAAACAAATGCTGCAAAAAACCCTGCAGGCCCACTTCCCACAACAACAACTTTTTCATCCCTTTTCCTGAAAGGAATGTCTAATTCCGGTTTTAATTCTGGCAAGTCTTGTTTAAAAGAATCGGACGAAATCAACAAGCGCATTTCCCAATGGATATTGTTTTTGTTTCTGGCATCAAGACTTTTGCTTTCAATTGTATATGAAAAATCATCAACGTTAACAAACCAACGGATCTTTTTCCTTAGACGGTCTTCATCGTAACCTACAGGAATTTTTATCGATATTCGTTTATAGCCCATGTAATTATAGTAATAGAGTTATTATTTCCAATCGGTAAAAGTAATCTAAATAAAAAAAGCCAACCCTAATTTTAGAGTTGGCTTTAAAATCTATATTAACTAAAAACTATTATCTGGTCTTCTCAAATGTTGAACGAATATTTAGTCCATTTTCAGAAGTAAGATTTACAATGTAAATTCCTGATTGATATTTGCTAATATCCAGACTTACATTTTGAGTTTTGGAATAAACAATTCCATTGGTTTCTGTCATAACCTGACCAACACTATTATAAACAACCAAGGTATATTGTGTTCCGGATTTTTCATTGAAAGCAATTTCAATGTTATTGCTTGCAGGATTTGGATATATTGAAATGCCGCCATCAATAATTGACTCATCAATTCCAATACAGTCATCAATAACAACATCATAATCTCCGGAAATTCCGTCACAGTCGTTGGCTGATGTTTCTGTCATTGAAACAGTTCCAGCTCCTGGGTTTCCCCACAATACTGAAATTGTACTCGTGCCAGCACCTGCAACAATTTCGCCACCCACAACTTGCCATGCATATGTGTTTCCAGTTACTTCTTCCACTGAATAATCAGCTTGTTCATCGTCACAAACCAAAGTAAGTCCTGATATCTCCGGCATTGGTGTTCCATCTACAATAATTTCAGTAGGATCCGAAACTGGCCCTGCACCACATATATTTACTCCTTGGGCTGTAAGTGTAGCTGTTCCGGTAAAATCTTGATCCCATTCAATATCAGCTTCAAAATATCCACCAATAACCATACCTGCATTAGCTGGACTTAGATCCCAGTAAGTTGTATCGGCATAATCAATTGTTGATACTGAATAATTTGTTGTTGTACTACTGCAAGCTACTGTTGGTCCATCCGGATCAGTAGGTTGTGATGGTGTTTCAAGAATATATAACCAAGGTGTTCCATACATCTGTAAGTCACAAACAGTGGCAATTGCCATAACGGTGTATGTACCTTCTTCTACTTGGTTACCGTAGCTTAACGGACTTCCTGTACCTGCTAAAGTTGTGTTAGTATAAACTCCATCACGATATAAGTCATAATTAATACCGGTTTCTGAACCATCTTGTGTTATTTCAATACCTGAACCACCTTCGCACATTCCGCCTCCATCAGAAAGCATGTATGGAGCAGGAGTGATGTTTAAATTACAGCTAATTGGAGTTGACATTGTTCCGTTACCGCAGCTATTATCAGCTCTAACTGAAATAGTGTAAGCACCGACCCAAGTGTTATCAGATACAAATGTTGCTTCAGTACCATTTGGAGTTAGAGTTCCGGCATCAGATGGAGAAAGCTGCCATATATACGAATCTGCATAAGGTACTGCATCAGTTGTATATAAGTATGTCCCGCTAGCGCAAGCATCGGTTTCACCTACTGGTGTGTTTGGTTGAGCCGGAGGTACAATAGTTTCAATCATATCAGGAACCGATAATGTGCTATTGGTTGTTCCATCACTAACATATAATGAAACATCATAAACACCTTGTGTGTTATATGTTACAATTGGATTTTGATCGGTTGATGTAGGAGGTGTGCCACCTTCAAAAGTCCAATTCCATGCTGTAATTGCGCCTCCTGAAAGATCTGTAAACTGCACCGAGCTTCCTTCACAAACAATTTCACTATCGGCTGTGAAATTTGCATTGGCAGCATCCGGCTCAAGATCTAATAACATAACACTTTTAGAACAAAGAACATATTTATTTGCATCATCTTGTATCCATGCTATAAGCTCGCAATTAGAATCAACCCAAGAATTATTAAATGTAAAAGTTAGAGGTACATCTATTTCAGTCCCACTAGCAAAGGATACTGATGTGCCATTTCCATCAGGAGCCATTAAACGGTCACAGTAATCAACCATTGTTTGACCAAGCCAGTTGTATGGAATATTTGTTTCGGTAAGGGCAAGGTGGACCTTTAAATTTGTACCCGTATAAGTTCCTACTTTTGTTACTCTTACAATCATAGAATAGTTAGTGCCGGTGTTCTCTCCAAAAATCTCAACTTCAAAATTAGTTTGTATTGCCATTCGAGCATTTACTTTAGGCAAATATGTGCTGTACAAAGAATTTGAACTACTACCACCAACGTGTTCAGCATACTCACCATCAAACTGTGCAGTAGGATACCCTGAAATACCATAATAAGAAGTTCGGATTGTTGCTTCAGGCGTATTAAAAGGAGCACCACCGTTATACTGATGGTATTCAATACCTGCAACCGGGTCACCATTTGTATATAAATCATGTAAACCCATGGCAGCGCCTGGACAATATGGACAGGTTACGCCTGTACCAATTTCAACAAGAACAATCTCTCGATTTACTTGTGCCATCAAGCCATAGGCTAAAATCGCGATAACAAAAAATGTGAATAGAAATTTTTTCATAGGACTAGTTTTGATTTATTATTAATGACATATGTAATATTCTGTATATCTATACATTGCAAATCTAACAAATTAATTAATTATTAACAAAAATTTAACAAACGAGAGTTGTAACACTTGTACAACTACCCATTTAAATACCTGACAACCTGTACCAGAAAAACGTTGTTCAATTTAGATAAAAAATTTTTTGAATTTCCATTTCATTTGATTAAAAAATATACTTTTGCGCGCTCTTAAATTACAGATGATTTTGTAATATAAACTAGCTGATGTTCAGATGTAAAACAATTGGTTTGAGTAACTGAAAACAGCAATAATAAATTAAGTTATGGCCTTTATTCAAAAAGACAAATTGTTTAGCTTACGCTGGATTAGAAATTATAGTATGATACTTATTGGTGCGTTTATTATGGCATCGGGTTTTGTATTATTTATCACACCATATAAGATTGTTCCAGGTGGTGTTTACGGGATTTCGATTGTACTTCATTACATGTTAGGTACTCCGGTGGGAGCAATGGCATTGGTATTTGATATTCCACTAACAATAATTGGGATAAAAGTGCTTGGCCCCCGCTTTGGAATGAAGACGGTTGTTGGGTTTTTTGCAACGGCTATATTTATGGATACTCTTACATATTTTTATGGAACGGAACCACTGGTTGTAGGTGATGCGCTGCTTTCATCAATTTTTGGAGGATTATTTATTGGAGTTGGGCTTGGATTAATATTCAAAGCAAAAGCTACCTCAGGAGGTTCCGATATTGTTGCTATGATTATCAGTAAATATACTAAAATGCCACTTGGGCAACTTATGATTATTGTTGATTCAATTATTGTTCTGGTTGGGCTTATTGCATTTAAAGACTGGAAAATTCCTTTGTACTCACTAATTGTAATATTCATTACAGGCAAAGTTGTAGATGTAATACTGGAAGGTATGAGTTATGACAAGGTACTTTTTATTGTTTCGGATAAAACACAGGAAATCAGAGATAAAATAGTTACCGATTTAAATCGTGGTGGAACATTGGTAAATGGCGAAGGAATGTATAGTGGTAAAGAAAAATCAATCATATTTACTGCTGTAAATCGTCGTGAAATGTCGATGCTGCAAGAATTCATTCATCAAATTGATCCAATGGCTTTCGTTACAGTTTTTAATTCCAATGAAATACTTGGAAATGGATTTAAATCGTTAAAAGAGAAAGTTGAAGATTAAGAGATTAGTAACTGAGATTCATTGTCATGGTTGCTTGAAATAAACGTTGTAAAAGAATAAGCCACACCTGCCTGCCGCAGGCTGGGATTCACAGATTTTTTTAACTGTTAATTTTTTTTTGGTGCTATGGTAATGAAAAATCTAAACATTATATTCAACCAATTAATTAGGGTATGCCATTTTTTTCATAATTTTACCCTCAACAAATCAACAATAAAATTAAATGATGGAAAAATTTAACTCAACCGATCAAGTTCTTGATTTTGCAATTAATGCTGAACAAGAGGCCATAAATTTTTATTCTAACCTTTATAATAGGACTAATAATGAAAATATGAAATTAGCCTACAGGGAATTTATTCTTGAAGAAAAATCACACAAGGATAAGTTACAAAAGTTAAAGGCCGATGGAACACTTTCGGGCATTGAGTTAAAAAAAGTCACCGATTTAAAAATTTCCGATTATATCGTAGAGCAGCAAATTCATGATAATATGGATTATCAGGAATCGTTAGTGGTTGCGATGCTTAAGGAAAAAGCAGCATATAAGCTTTATACTGATTTAGCTGAGATTTCGGATAGCGAAGAATTAAAAAAGATGTTCAAATATCTTGCTCTTGAAGAAGCAAAGCATAAGCTCAAATTTGAAATTGAATATGACGATAATGTTATGCAGGAGAATTAATGATATTTGAATTATAGATATAAAAGTCTGATTCATCTGGTTGATGGGTCAGGCTTTTTTTGTTTTACTTTTCTCCAAAGCATAACTAATGTCGCATCTGAAATTCATATTTATTGCAATATCCTCATTAGTATTTTGGGTTGGGTTTGCTCAAGAAACCAACAACTATTATGATCAGATTGAAAAAATTGATTACGATCTTACCAATAATGATCCATACAAAGCCATTAAAAAGATGGATAAATTGGCTGAAGTTTATTTTAATGAAGAAGATATATATTTTGCCAGAGGCCTTGTAAAATATTACATGATGGATATATATGGTGCTCGTGAGGATTTCAATAAGTATATCGAACTTGGCTTCAAAATTGAAACAGGGTGGTTAAAAGCTATTATTTCCGATCAGTTTCTGGTGGATTTATTTACGGAACATTATTATGATACAGGCAAGCTTTTTCCAGAAAATGGTTATAAGAAACAATATAACATTAGAGATTCTTTACAAGGAGCATTACGACCCGAGAGGACATGTTTTGATATATATTATTACGATCTTACAGTGAAAATAATGCCTAAAACAAAAAGTATCTCTGGTAATAATGATATCTATTTTAATACTCTTGCCAATACAAACAAAATTCAAATCGACTTAAGCGACAATTTTATAATAAATTCAATTAAATGTGAAGGTAAAGAATTGAATTACGAAAGATACTACGATGCAATATTTATTAATTTTGATAAACCTCTGCAAACGAATCATAGTTATAAGATTTCAATAAGTTACTCAGGAAAACCCAGAAATGCAATACGTCCTCCCTGGAATGGTGGTTTTGTGTGGGGAAAGAAAAGATCTAAACATTGGGTGGGTGTAGCTTGTGAACATCTTGGGGCAAGTTCATGGTGGCCGTGTAAAGATCATCTCTCAGAAAAGCCGGATTCCATGACAATTAATGTTCAGATTCCGTCAAAATATATTGCTATTTCAAATGGTAATTTAATATCAACCTATCCTATTGAAAATGGTTATACAAATTACGAGTGGCATGTTAGTTATCCAATAAACAGTTATTGTGTGACTTTTTATATGGGGGATTTTGTAAATTTTAGCGAAGAATACGTCAATTCAAATGGGTCGTATAATATTGATTATTATGTGCTTCCGCATAATTTAAAAGTGGCAAAAGAGTATTACAAACAAACCAAGGAAATTGTTGAAGTATATGAAAAACTTTATGGAGAATATCCCTATGCTATAGATGGAATAGCAATGGTTGAATCACCCTATGAGGGGATGGAGCACCAAAGCGCCATCGCTATTGGTGGTGATTATGGGAAAAGTAAAAGGAGGAATTATGAGAATAAGGATTATGATTATTTGGTAGTTCATGAGCTTGCACATGAGTGGTGGGGTAATACTGTAACTATGAGTGATATGGCTGATGCATGGATTAGTGAGGCATTTGCAACATACAGTGAGCATCTTTTTATGGAAGAGAAGTTTGGTTACGAAGAGTATCTAAATGCCACTGCTGATAATATGAGTATGATATTTAATATCTGGCCTATTGTGGGTAACAGTAATGTAAATGATAATACTTTTGTTGGGGGCGACATTTACCATAAAGGTGCTGCAATGTTAAATAATTTGAGATGCATAATCGATAATGATACCCTGTTCTTTAACCTTATTAAAAAGTTTTATAATGCTAATAAATTCCAGACTATAAATTCTGACGATTTCATAAGCTTTGTAAATGAAGAAACTAATATGGAATTAACAGATTTCTTTAATAAATTTCTGTATGATAAGGAGCCACCAATATTGGAATATGAGTTTAGTAACAAATATGGAAGTTTCGAATTTACTTATAGCTGGATTAATGTTGGCAGAAATTTCTCCATGCCTTTTAGTTTAATGATTAATGGTAATGAATGCTTACGAGTTGTTGGCACATCAGAAAAACAAACATTAAAATTGATGGATATTAGCACCTTCGTTTTGCCAAATGAGTTCATGTATGATGAATCTTGTTTAGTTAAAAACTCGTTTACTTATTTTTGGACAAACTGGAAACAATAACAAATATAATTCATATGAAATATTTATTTTACATAGTTATAGTTGAACTATTTATTGGTCTATATTCTGTATTACAAGCTCAAATGGAAAGTGGTCAATTGGAAACTGCTGGCTACGAAAATGGCACACTCATCGTGATAGGTGGTGGGAATCTAGATGCTTCCATCTTTTCAGAGTTTAAAAAATACGCTGGTGGTGATTCGGCTAAAATTGTTGTTATACCGACTGCATTGGATGACGATTTTTTACTTAAAGATTCAGCGGTTTACTTTATTACGAAAGAATTTGAAAGCCATGGATTTAAAGATATTGCAATAATGCACACTCGTGATACTGCCATTGCAAACACTGATGAATTTATTGAGCCATTGAAAACAGCAACTGGTTTATATTTCCTCGGAGGAAGGCAATGGAGGATAGCCGATGGATTTCTTGGTACTAAGGCACACGATGAAATGTTTAAACTGCTCGACAGGGGAGGGGTAATAGCCGGTTCATCAGCAGGAGCTACAATTCAAGGATCGTATCTTGCCAGAGGTGATACTGAAAACAATCAAACTATGATGGGTAATCATGAAGAAGGATTAGGTTTCATTACAAATATTGCCATTGATCAGCATGTGCTTGCCCGTAATCGCCAGTTTGATATGTTCGACATTCTTAAAAATCGCCCTGAATTATTTGGTATTGGCATTGATGAAAATACAGCGATAGTAGTTAAGGGAGATGAATTTGAAGTGATAGGAGCTAGTTATGTGCTTGTTTATGATGGCAGCTTTTGGTCGCGTGAAGGTAGTGATATGAAAAACCTACCTAATGAGGATTCAATATTCTATATGCTTAAAGAAGGTGATAGATATAATTTGAAGTTAAGAAAAGTAATCCTGGAATAACTCCAAATCAATAATATTGTCAGCTAAGATTGGAAATACACTATCTACTTAAACAACTTCATAATGTCATTTCCATTAGCCAAAATCAACAAGCTAAACAATATTATCATACCAAATACCTGAGCATACTCTAAAAACCTGTCGCTTGGCTTACGTCGTGCAATTATCTCATAAAGCAAGAAAAGCACATGGCCACCGTCCAGTGCCGGAATTGGTAATACATTAAGTATTGCAAGCATAATTGATAAAAATGCTGTTAGTTTCCAAAAGCTTTCCCAATGCCATTGTTTCGGAAAAATACTACCAATGGTAATAAATCCGCCAACACCTTCATAAGCTTTTACTTCGGGTGAGAAAAGTAATTTCAACTGTTTCAAATAATTGTCAATTCCGCCAATAGTACGAGTAAATCCGGCTGGAATGGCTTCAACAATTGTGTATTCTTTTTTGCTTAATTCAAAAAAGTCATTTATATCACCCTTCGGAAATACGCCAATTAAACCTTCTTCACCTAATTGTAAAGGAATAAATAAAGTGTCAGATTTACGTAGTACAGTTATGATAACAGCTTCATTTTTGTGCTTTTGAATCTCATCACGGAAGTCATTGTAATATATATGATTAACTCCATTTAATCCCAATATGGCATCCCCAATTTGTATGCCTGATTTTTCAGCCAATGATTCTTTAGGAAATTTACCGGCAATAAATGGAATTCGTACGTTAAATAACTTCGATTTATGATTTATCAATTTATTTAAACTTCCTTCGGGAAGAGTTAGTGTTGTGGGAACATTATCTCTTATAATCTCCACATTTTTAACCTCGTTCAGAACAAGGTTCATTGGGATTTTGCTAAAATCTTCAATATATTCACCATCAAGCAACATAATTTTGTCGCCATGCCTGAATCCCATTTCCATGGCCAGACTATCAGCCCTTATGCCATATTTATTTACCTCTTTGGTGCTTAAATACTCATCTCCCCAAAAAGAAAGCATTGCTATATAGATTACGAATGCCAGAATTACATTCATAAAAACTCCGCCTAACATTATAATTAATCGTTGGTATGCCGGCTTCGATCTAAATTCCCATGGCTGTGGTGGTAGTTTCATGGCTTCCTTATCCATCGACTCATCAATCATCCCCGAAATCTTAACATAACCACCAAGGGGTAGCCATCCCATTCCGTATTCGGTTCCTTTAAATGTGAATTTGAAAATTGAAAACCATGGATTAAAGAACAAATAGAACTTTTCTACTCTGGTTTTAAAAATCTTTGCAGCAGCAAAATGTCCGAATTCGTGAACTACCACTAATATAGAGAGGCTCAATAAGAGCTGAAGTACCTGGATTACTATTTCCATTTATATCTTGTTATAATTTTACTTAATTAATTCAATCGCTTTTTTTCTTGTTTGAATATCTGTTTCAAAATAATCTGACAGAGTTGGTAATTCAATTCTGGGAATCAAATTCATACTTTCTTCAACAATATCTGATATTTGCAATAAACCGATTTTTTCATCCAAAAAGGCTTGAACAGCAACATCATTTGCAGCATTTAGAATACACGGCATATTACCACCCATTTCCAAGGCTTTAAAAGCGAGTGCAAGATTACGAAATTTTTTCACATCAGGAGGAAGGAAGTTTAATGTACCTGTTTGTAGTAAGTCCAGAGACTGAAAAGAGCTTTTTACCCTGTGAGGATAAGTAAGCGCAAACTGGATGGGAATTCGCATATCGGGAAAGCTAAGCTGTGTTTTCACCGATCTGTCGGTAAAATATACTAACGAATGTATAATGCTTTGAGGATGTATAATAACTTCAATTTGGTTTGGATTAATATCAAATAGCCAGTGCGCTTCAATGGCTTCCAGCCCTTTATTCATCAATGTTGCTGAATCAACACTAACTTTATTGCCCATATTCCATGTGGGGTGATTCAGTGCCTGATTAGGTGTTACATTCTTAATGTAATCGATACTTTTATCTAAAAATGGGCCACCTGAAGCAGTAAGAACTATTTTATCAATTGGATTATCGAGTTCACCCATCAAGCATTGAAAAATGGCCGAATGCTCAGAGTCAACCGGTATTATTTGTCCACCATATTTAACGGCAGTTTTTGATATTAATTCGCCAGCAACCACAAGGCTTTCCTTATTGGCCAGAGCTATTTTTTTCTTATTCTTTAGCGCCGATAATATTGGATTTAGGGCGTGTATACCAACTATTCCAATAAGTGCAATATCGATGTTATCCATTTCCATTACCTGACTAATGGCATCTTCACCGGCATATACTTTTATATCATAACTCTCAAGCGCATCGCGAACAACGGGGTAGAAATCCTTATTTCCTATTACTACCACGTTGGGCAAATACTTAATTGCCTGATTAATCAGAAGTTTTGAGTTGCTATTTGCTGAAAGTACTTCTACAGTAAATAATTCATATTGTTCATCAATTACACTTAATGCCTGAGTGCCAATCGAACCGGTCGATCCTAATATCGCTACTCTTTTCTTCATATTACTCTTGGGATTCTTGGTTATCTAGTTAAAAAGGATGTATTCTTCCGGGTTTACAGGACTTCCATTTTCCCATAATTCAAAATGTAGATGAGGGCCGGTTGTTAATTCTCCGGATTCTCCGGATATGGCAATTGGTTCACCAGCAAGTACGTGATCACCTTCCTTTTTTAATAAAACAGAATTATGCTTATATACTGAAATAAAGTTCCTTTCATGCTGCAGACCAATTATATACCCAGTTTCTAAAGTCCAGCCCGAGAATATAACTGTACCTTCCAGAGTAGCTACAACAGCTTCATTACGTGAAGTAACAATATCAATTCCATAATGACTTGCCATTAAATTAAAGCGCGAAGTAATAATTCCTCGCATGGGAGTGAAAAAGTTAAAACTCTTTATGGATGCCTCATTGGATTCGGCAAGCTGCCCCGATTCGTTAAAATACAAATTGTGCATACTCTGATTCTCGAATTCAGCCCTCAAAGTGCTATCGACAATCGATTTTCTGTTTTGGATAGTGTCGTAATGGAGATTTGTAATATCCGGTTGGCTGTAATCACCTTCTACTGGATTATCTTCAAAAATATTTTTAAAACTAGCTATATATCTATTTTTCTTCTCAATATCTATTAGTAACGAGTCGGCAAGAATATTCAAATTATATAGCTGCCTTTTTTCATCAATATCCGGATAACCTGGAATGTATTTTTTAACCGATGTATTTGCAATCAGTATAAAAGTAAGTGTCATAAAAATAATGCCAACGCTAATTATAAAAATTAAAACGTTTAATCTCGTTAACCGTAACGAGAGCCTATCCTCAAAAGTTTGGTCATTAAATATTACTAACCTATACTTGCTTCGGAGATTTTTATACCACTTCTTATTTTTTTTTGATTTCGCCATAATAAAAGTGCAAAGGTAAAAAAGCAAAACTAACAATCACCTGCTTTATTATATTTGGTTGCTAATCATGTTAAAACAAATATTCGGAAAACATAGAGAACAAAAAATGAACAACGTTATTTATTGGCACTTTGTATGCTTTTTAAACTAATTTTGAATAAATATGGTTTTTCATAAAACTCTAATTATTTTTGCCACTCATTATTTGTAATAAAACGCTTTAAATTTAGTTATTAAGATTAAAAATATACTTTGATTAACCAACGATCAAATACATCTTCATTTTATTTAATGGCAATTATCCTATTGCTAATTATAAGTTCCTGCTCCACAAAAAAAAATACGTGGACGCGCCGGGCATATCATAACGTAACTTGTCATTATAATGTTTATTGGAATGGCATGGTTAGTTTAAATGAAGGCATTGTGATACTAAATGAAAAAGTGGTCGACAATTATAATAGTGTTATCAGGATAAATAATTATGGAACTCCGGCTGATGCTACCATCCTTAATCCAAAGATGGATCGCACCATAAAAAAAGCCTCCATTGGTATTCAGCGACATTCGATGTCGTTTGGTGGTAAAGAATATGTTAAGTGGGTTAAAGATAGTTATTTGATGATGGGAATGGCTCATTTTTACAAACAAGACTATACAAGTGCTCGCCGTGTATTTGATTATGTTGCCAAAGAGTATGAATCCACACCAATATCCTATGAAGCAATACTTTGGCTTGCCCGCACTTTTATTCAAACAGAAAGATTTGAAAAAGCCGAAGCATCATTAAACCTTCTTCAAAGCAAACTTAAAGACGAAAATTTTCCAAGAAGTGTTGAAAAAGAAATTCCAATCGTTTATGCCGACTTTTATATTGCTCGTGGGGATTATAGTGCTGCTTATCCATATCTTGAACGAGGACTTGAGTTGGCCTCCGATAATTCCACGATAACCAGGATCTATTTTATTATGGGACAGATTAATCAATTGGACCATAATTATACCCAGGCAATGTCGTATTTTTCTAAGGTTGTTAAAAAAAACCCTCCCTATAAGATGGCATTTGAGGCACAAATGAACATTGCTCAATGCTATGTAGAAGGTTCTGGTGATAGCAGGCATATAAATAAGGTATTGCTAAAAATGGCCAAAGAGGACAAAAATAAAGATTACCTCGACCAGATTTATTATGCACTTGCTCAAATTGCAACAACTGATAATAAGGACACTTTGGTGATCTATTATTTAAAAAAATCAGTTAGCACAAGTGTAAGCGATCCTGTTCAAAAAACAACATCGTCGTTAGAGTTGGCCGATATTTATTTTGATGATGGAGTTTATAAACAAGCACAAGCTTATTACGATACAGCGGCAATGTCGCTGCCCAAGGATTATCCCGATTATGAAAAAATAATGAGCAAGACTACAATTCTTTCGGCTTTGGTTGCACAGATACAAACAATTGAATTGCAGGATAGTCTTCAAACAATTGCATTGATGGATACTGTTGATCTTTATGCAATGATTGATAATCTTATTGAAGAATACGAAAAGGAACAGCAAAAGATAGCCAAGGAAAAAGAAAACGGGACTGGAACACAGTTTGTTGATATGACCAGAAGTAAACCCGGTCAGCCACTTGGAGGAGGCTGGTATTTTGATAACCCTGCTGCACTGGGTAGAGGTCGTACTGAGTTTATAAAAAAGTGGGGTGATAGAAAACTTGAGGATAACTGGCGGCTCACTGATAAGAGAATGGTTATGCAATCTTTTGAAGAAGATTTAACGGATGAAGAAGTCATTACGAAAAGTGATAGTGTTATAATGCTTGTTACAAATCCACGCGATCGAGCATATTATCTTCAGCATATACCGCGTACGCCGGAGCAACTTGCTGTTTCCGACAGCCTGATAGTTGACGCATATAATCGATTGGCATATCTTTATTATGAAGATTTAAAAGATACAACCCTTGCTTTGGAAACTTATCTTGCATTCCAAAAAAAATATCCTGATAATAAATACAGACTGGAATCATGGTACGCATTATATAAAATATATACAGGAGAAGGAAATAGTGATGAAGCTAATTTTTACAAGGGATTGATTGTTGTTAATTATCCTGAAAGTAATTATGCTAAAGTTCTTCTCGACCCTGATTATTTTATCAAACTTAGTCAGCAAAAAAATGAAGTGGCAACCCTTTACGAAAAAACTTTCAAGGCATTTAATCGTGAGCAATATTATAGAGTAATTACTTATTCTGATGAGGCCGTTGAATTATTTCCTGAAGATACAGCCCTAATTCCAAAATTCTTATACCTAAGGGCCATTTCATTGGGTGCAGTTGATGTTGCTGACACGTTATATTCATCACTTATCAGTCTTGTTCAAAAATACCCCACCAGCTCTGTAGCACCATTGGCTAAGTCGGTAATACAAACATTGCAACTTGAATATGGATTAGGTATTCCTGAAGGTTCAACGGTGAGTTCTCCTAAGGCTTCAGCAAAAGAAACAATATATAAGTTTAATGCCGATGAAATGCATCTGGTATTAATTATTGTTAAATCAGAAGATGTAAATGTAAGTGCACTAAAAGTTAGAATCTCAGATTTTGATAAAAAATATTTCAGGCTTAAAAGGTTGAGGGTAAAGAGCTTGATGCTTGACGATCAGCGCACTATAATAACAGTTGGTAATTTTGACAGTAAGGATGAGGCAGGTAATTATTTGTTAGCTCTAAGAAATGATGAATATGTTGTATCAGGGCTCCAGAATAAGGAGTTTGAAGTATATTCAATTTCTGCGTCCAATTATCCAATTTTCTACAGAGATAAAGATATTGCTCTATACAAGGAATTTTTTGAGAAGAATTACAAAAGAGATTAATAAGATATTATTGTGAAAAAGAATAGAAACGGAAACGGAGACAGTCAGATGCCAAATATAATAGCACAAGGAACCAATATTATTGGTGATATTAATTCGGAAGGCGATTTTCGAATTGAAGGTAAAATCGAAGGTAAAATTAATGCTAAAGGCCGAATTGTTGTTGGCGAAAGTGGTAATGTGGATGGCGAAATAACATGTGGCGATGCTGATATCTGTGGTAAAGTAGTTGGTAAGCTTGTGGTTGCCAACCTCACTGTTTTTAAAGCTACAGCAATTTTTTCGGGCGATGTTGAAACAAAAAAACTATCGATTGAGCCTGGGGCAGCCTTTACCGGTACTTGTAAAATGGGGACTGATGATGATATCAAGAAAAAATAATCAAAATTATTTATTACAAACCTATAATAACCACTAACATTTTTCTCTTCGAAAGTAGTTTCATTTTTCAAAATATTGTAGTTTAGCATCCGATGCAACGCGACGAAAAAGAAAGCCCACTCAAATTTTATGCTAAGTACTCTACTCTTGGCTTACAAATGATTGTAATTATGGTTGCCGGGGCATTTGGCGGAAAGGCCATAGATGGATGGCTTGATTGGGATTTTCCTGTGTTCACCCTGGTGTTAACAATTCTATCAGTGGCAGGGGCCGTTTTTTATGGGATGAGAGGATTGTTTAAAAAGTAGTTTTATTACTATGTTATGTACAAGGTTAGACTGTAGCGAATACAATAACTAATGACCAACAAGGCTGACATATATTATCCATCCGGAGAAATCGAAAAATACTATATCAAGAGTATTTGGAGACTGTATGAATATAATATTCAGGAAAGGACAGAGACAATACTACCTAAAGGGACAGTAGAGATAATCTTTAATTTTTCTGATGAAATTGTTTATTGCAATCCTTCTTTAGGTATTAAAAATAAATTACCGCCATGCTTTGTTAATGGGATCAACCATAAACCCTTCAATCTTATTAAAAAAGGACAACAAATATTTTTGGGTATTCAATTAAATACCATTGGACTGAAAGTATTGTTTGATATATCTGTCAAAGAATTCAATAATAATATTTTTGAAGGTTTGCAAATTTGCAAATCATTAGACACATTGTCTCATCAATTGTCTCATCAAAAATCGTTTAACAAGCAGGTTCAAACTATTATGAA
This sequence comes from uncultured Bacteroidota bacterium, assembly GCA_937912115.1. Lineage (GTDB taxonomy): Bacteria > Bacteroidota > Bacteroidia > Bacteroidales > F082. The sequence goes on from CALDOI010000258.1 coordinate 25,777, forward strand.
TTGGATGAACCAAAGAATTTCCGTTTCAAATAATGTTAAAGCTATAACTCAAATTCATAATTTATTTTATTCTCAAAAATTAAACGACCTTACTGTCAGAAAACTTTGCCATGAAGTTTATTATTCTGACAGACAATTGAGACGATTATCTTCTGAATGGTTAGGAATGAATACGGAAACATTTATATGCTACAATAAATATCTTTCAACTTTACACTTATTGCACAATTCGGATTTATCACTAACTCAAATTGGATTGGAGGCAGGGTATTACGACCAATCTCATTTTATAAGGGAATTCAAATCCTACACTGACATGACCCCAAAAGAATATCAGGTATCAAATACCATTTTACCCGGTCATATTATCAGGTAATTCCAGAATGTCCGAATTATACTATTTAAATGGGCAATGCCTTGATAACTTTGTTGCGTTTTTTTAATTTCAATAAATATATCGCAAACAAATGGAAAATAACAATATCTTCAGAAATACTGTTGGTTGGATTACAATTTTATCCGGCATAGTTGGTTTTATCAGCTACTTTTTAATAGCTGGGGCCGTGAATTTTAATTTTGATTTTTTTTCTAACCCTGTTTTGATTTTTTCGCTGCCCGAAGTGCATATCGGAATGCTCAGGTGGAGTATGATTGCAGACGTCTTCGGGTATTATCTATTGCTATTGCCTGCGCTGTTTTTCATTCACGATTGGCTTCACGGTAAAACAGCATGGAGAAACCTGATTACCTTTTGTGGAACATCTTATGTTTTAGCTGGAGCAATCGGTGCATCAATACTTGCGGCTACCTGGCCGTCCTTTCTCACAAAGTTTCCCCTCTCATCACCCGAACAACAAGACACCATCAAATTATTATTCGAATCCTTTTCTTTTATGGTTGGGAACGGAATATGGAATTTGTTTGATACCATAGTTTGCAGTGTATGGATGATAGGCATCGGGATTTTTATCAAGCGAAAGAATTTCTTTTTGGGATGGTTTACAATTATTGTAGGTTTGATTTCCTTTTTGGATGGTTTCGGAAATATTCTTGAAATAAAAGCCTTAGCTGATACAGCAGTTAACCTATATCTTGTTCTTGCTCCTATTTGGCCCATTGCTATAGGTTTTGCCATTTTAAAAAATAGAATTTTTGTACTGAACAAATAATTAGAAAATCACTATGAAAAAAATCCTGAAAATAGTCGCCTATGCTTTTGGTGTTGTGATATTGCTAATAGTGCTACTTCTTACTTATGTAAAAACAATGCTACCCTCTGTTGGCGAAGCTCCAAACATGAAAATTGAAATAAACCATGACCGAATAGAACACGGAAGGTATCTGGCAAATCATGTAATGGTATGTATCGACTGTCATTCAAAAAGAGACTGGAGTTTGTTTTCCGGACCTCCTCTTGCAGGCACAGAGGGAAAAGGTGGCGAAGTGTTTGACCAAAAACTTGGATTTCCGGGAAAATATGTTGCAAGCAATATCACTCCTTTTAATTTAGGTAAATGGACTGACGGAGAATTTTTTAGAGCAATTACATCCGGAGTATCCAAAGACGGTAGGGCATTGTTTACAATTATGCCTCATCAAAACTATGGTCAGTTGGACAAGTCCGATATTGAAGCTGTTATTGCATACATCAGAAGTTTAGAACCAATAAAAAATGAAACAGAAAAATCACACTCTGATTTTCCAATGAATTTCATTATTAATACCATTCCAAAAAAGGCAAAGTTTATAGAAATTCCATCTAAATCAGATGCAATTAATTACGGAAAATATTTGGTTACAGCCTCAGGGTGCATGGATTGTCATACAAAACAAGTCAAAGGAAAATTTGTAGGTGAACTTTTTGCAGGTGGATTTGAATTTAAATTTCAGGACGGCAGTGTAGTTAATTCATCAAATATCACGCCTGACAAGGCAACAGGTATCGGAAGTTGGACCAAAGAACAATTTATTACTCGATTTAAAATGTATGCAGACAGTTCTTACAAGCATACCGATGTAAAAGCCGGGGAATTCCAAACGCCAATGCCATGGACAATGTATGCAGGAATGTCAACAGAAGACCTAACCGCAGTTTACGAATATCTCAACAATCTCAAACCTGTAGAGAACTCCATTATAAAGTTTGTTCCTGTAAAATAGCGCACAAGTTTCCAATAACATAAAAATATCATCAGCCCTGCGCGTGACAATGTGTAAAAATAATAGCCGAGATAGCAGTAAATTAAGTAGTTGTAGCTCGCTTTAACTTTTCTGTAACTTCCTGTTATGTGCGATGCCTGACCCACTCTTCAGATCTTCATTTTCATCAGTAAAGATTGCGTTGGCGTTGTTTTTAAGAGTCAGGTATTTACCGTTTAGATTCAGATAAGGTATACTTAAGTTGTCAAAAAACCCAGACTACTCATAGCGGTAAACCGATACTAAAGAATATTTGAAACTCTTATTTCGTCATTAAGGCGTTAGCGGTTTCTAATCATACTTTGCAGTTATTTATGGCCAAATCAGTTAACCGAACAACAATCAACATATAACAAATAACGTATAACACGCATCAAATAACAATTCAACCCCTATAACACGAAGTTTATTACTAATAGTATATTTTTGTAGTAAATTTAATGCAGATTTTTATGAAACCTAATATCAGACTAATAATATCACCATTTACATACTTCACTCTTGCAATATTAATAATTAGTCTAATAATTCAGTTTTGGATTCCTGCCATAGTTATAAGTAATGTTTGGCCTTTCATATTATTGTTTTTATACTCTTTTACATTATTCGCAATTATAATGCTGTCTAAATATATCGGGAGCAGGATATCTTATTTCGCCAATGCATTTATGCTTGTAAATTTTGGTAAGCTGGTATTGTTTTCAATTATTATTGTAGTTTATGCCTGGTTAAATCGCGATAAGGCAATTTCATTTACCATTACTTTTTTTGTTTACTATTTACTATTAACCACTTATGAAGTGATTATCTTGCTAAGAATGCAAAAAAAACCTTAGCTTTCATAATTTATATTCCGGGTTCAAGATCAAAGCATCAGTTGCTTAAAAATAAGTTATTTACAGCAAAACAGTTATAATGTAGCAGATATGCTGAATTTCTGAACCAGGTAAAATTAGTTTGCCTTAACATGGATTTGAATTGGTTGTATAGAATAAATTTACCAGATATTTGACATGAGCAGGCTATTATTGTTATTAATGCTTGTAATAAAGTATTTTTGGCTGTCGCCAGAGTATAAACACCACTGTTGTCGATAGCATTTCTTAATCAAATATCATTTTAAAACTACTTTAAGCATATTGTAAGGATTTAATTTATACTTTTATCAATTCAATCTATTTGATTATAAATTTTAGGTAATATAAAATAAATAATGGTTTCATACGCATCCTTCGAGGACTTCCTTTACATAATATTAGGATTGGTTTGGATTGTATTTTCAATCTATAACGCAAACAGAAAGAAAAAGGCAAGAAGTAATCAATCATCTAAAGAGCAAAAAAGATCATTGCTTGATTCATTATTGGATGAAATGGGAGTAAAAACCGAAGAAGAGAATTATAGTCATAGTGATTCGGTTTTGGAAAATGAAGAATTAAATATTGTTTCGGAAAACAAACCCGAGAGGGTTTCAATTCTGAACAGTCAGCCAGAAGAATTGTTTTCTTATGATGATTATTATAAAGAAAGCAACTATAAACCCACAAGCAATGTCATTGTTAAAAAGCAGTCAAAGTTGCGCCAATCTTCTTCCACCGATACTGGAACGAATAATCCGTCAAAAAAGAAGAAAACTGGGAAAATAGATTTACGGAAAGCTGTTATATATTCAGAAATACTTAAGAAACAGTATTTTTAAAATGTTAAAAAAAGTTAATGGTATTTTGTCTTGGATAATCAATTATTATTAAATTTACCAACTTTTTGAATGATTAATAAAGAACTTAGTTGAACATAAATTTGCAGGTATGTTAAGAAATTTACTCCTTACACTTGGTTTAATTTTTGCAACAAGCGTCGTGGTGTTTGCCCAGTCGGGTGCGCTGAAAGGGACAGTGCTTGACAAGGATACAAAAGAACCAATTCCTTTTGCCAATATTGTACTGGAAAACAAAGGATCGCAAGTTGGAGGTGCTACTTCTGATTTTGATGGAAATTACATGATTAAGCCAATTCCTCCCGGACAGTACGATTTGAAGGCAACTTTTGTTGGCTACAAAACAATACTTATTCAGGGTATCATTATTGGTGGCGATCAAATCAGGTTTTATGATGTTGAATTAACATCAACCGCCGAAACCCTTGATGTTGTTGAGGTAGTAGCCTATAAAGTGCCATTGATTGATAAAGATCAAACAGCATCAGGTCAAACCATTACAGCTGAAGAGATTTCGAAAATGCCTAATCGTAATGCAAATGCTGTAGCAACTACAGTTGGTGGTGTATTTTCTGAGGATGGAGAACGTGGAAGTGTTCGTGGTGCTCGTTCAGACGCAACAGCCATGTATATTGATGGTATCCGTGTTATTGGTAATTCAAGCGTACCTCAATCTGCCATCGAGCAAGTTGATGTTATCTTGGGTGGTGTACCGGCACGGTATGGTGACGTAACTTCAGGTATTATCAATGTAACAACAAAGGGACCCGCTCGTGAATTCGGTGCAGGTATTGAGTTGGAGTCATCACAATTTCTTGATGCTTTCGGACACAATAGGGTTGGATTTAATATGATGGGACCATTAATTAAGGGAAAGGACAAAAACACTTCACTCCTTGGTTTCTTTATTGCTGGTGATTTGAATGCGAATCAGGATGGTAATCCATCAGCAACAGGTTACTATACGCTTTCTGATGAAAACTTAAGAATGCTTGAACAAAACCCCATCCGACCTTCAGGCTCAGGCTCAGGTACATTTATAAATGGAGAGTTTTTGCGAAACAGTGATTTACAGCATGTTAATACTGCGCCAAATACTGCACAACAAAGCTATAATTTCATTGGCAATATTAATATTCGTACAACTGAAACCATTAATCTTACAATTGGCGGTAGCTATTATTATTATAGCGGTCGTGATTATAGTTATGGTGCAACTCTTGCGAATTCTGATAAAAACAGATTAAGAAAAAACACTAATTATAGAGGTTATATTAGGTTTACGCAGCGTTTTCCAACGGATGCCGAAAGCACATCAATATTTAAGAACTTCTATTATTCATTACAGTTCGACTATACAAAAGATAAAGGAGAATATGGTGATGCAAATCACTGGGATAACTTATTTAAATATGGTTATATAGGTAAATTCTCTACTTATAAAACACCAACATTTGAATTAGGTAGTGATACAGTTAACGGTAAGTATTATGAAAATGTATGGCTGCTTAACTCTTGGGATTATGATACTCTTGTTGAGTGGAGTCCACGTGATATTAATCCATTAGTTGCAAAATATACAACAGATTATTATAACATCTATGACGGACAACCTGTTGGTCACTACCAAAATATTGATGATATTTTACTTGGTAATGCAATGTTAAATGGTAGTACACCACAAACAATATATGGTTTGTATCAATCGCCAGGAACCAATCAAACAGGTTATGGTAAGTGGAATAATGATCAATATAACATGCGAATGGATGCATCTCTTGATATTGGTAATCATGGTGTTAAATTGGGTTTTCAATATGAGCAACGTGCAAACAGAAATATTAATTATGCCCCAACGGGTTTTTGGAATCTCGCACGTGATGGTAAGGGTTTAACAAATGCCCACCTTATTCAGCTTGATCTGGATAATCCTGAGCTTATTTCCTATGACGGCCATGTGGATACTATTATATACAGAAGAAAATACGATGCAAATTCGCAACGTACATTTGATAAAAATCTTCGTGAAGCAATGGGTTTGCCAGTAGATGGGCTTGATTACATTGTTATGGATTCATATGATTTTGATAATGGTACAATTGAGTATTACGACCGAAATGGAGTTACTCATACCGTTAATCTCGACCAAAGTGCTTTAAATGTTGGATTGTTTTCACCCGATGAGCTTTGGAATGATGGACTTTCTGCTATAAGCTATCAGGGATATGATTATGAAGGTAATGTATTATCTAACCAGCCAGCGTATGAGGACTTTTTTAATAAGACTGATGCGAATGGTGTATATTCACGTGATATTGGAGCATACCAACCTATTTATATGGCTGGTTATATTCAGGATCAGTTTGCGTTTAAAGATCTTATTTTTAATGTTGGAGTTAGGGTAGATAGATTTGATGCAAACCAGAAAGTGCTAGAAGATCCATTTTTGCTTTATCCAGCTCGTAATGTAGGCGATATTAATGTTGTGCCGGGTTTTGAAAATGTTACTCATCCCTCAAACATGGGTGAAGATTATGTAGTTTATGTTGATAAAGTTAAAGATCCTACAAAAGTTGTTGGTTACCGAAATGAATATACCTGGTATAATGCCGATGGTATTGAAATATTAGATCCAACTATTCTTGACGTAGGTAACGGTATAAGTCCGGCACTGGTTGATCAGGAACAAGCACAGGTTAATATAAAATCGTTTAAGGATTATGATCCACAAATTAATGTGATGCCTCGTATTTCTTTCTCGTTCCCAATTTCCGATGAAGCTTTATTCTTTGCCCACTACGACGTACTTACACAACGCCCTACTAGTAATGTATTTTCCGATCCCTCACAGTATTATTTCTTTAATAATATAGGTGGTAGTTTAGATAACCCTTCATTGGAACCCACAAAGACCATTGATTATGAATTAGGATTTACACAAAAAGTATCAAATACTTCATCTATCACTTTCACAACATTCTATCGTGAGATGAGAAGTATGATTCAGTTGTATCGTTTTAATGGAGCTTATCCAAAAGATTATACCTCATATAATAACATTGACTTTGGAACAGTAAAAGGACTTACTGCAGAATTTGACTTGCGTCGTACAGGTAATGTTCGTGTTAGAGCAGCCTATACTTTGCAGTTTGCTGATGCAACTGGTGCTTCCACTACTACTGCTGCATCATTGTTAGCTGCCGGTTTACCTAACTTACGCTCAACTTTCCCAATGCCTTGGGATAGAAGACACGCGTTTAACATAGTATTAGATTATCGTTGGGGAGCTGGGAAAGACTATAATGGTCCAAAAATAAACCGCGAAAAATCAGGTAAAGCACCAATGGAGCCTTTAAGTAATTTTGGTTTCAGCTTAACAGTTAACGGAGGATCCGGAACACCCTATACAGCATCCAGAAATGTAAATTCACCATTATCGCCTGTTACTAATTTATTAAAAGGTACATATAGTGGATCTAGACTCCCATGGCAATTCCGCCTCGACTTAAGAGTTGATAAAGATTTCTATTTCAAGTTGAATAAGAAGGAAGGTGATAAAGCATCAAAAGCATATTTGAATGTATATCTACAGGTATTAAACTTACTGGATACCAAAAACATTGTTAATGTTTATTCATATACCGGTAATCCAGAAGACGATGGATATCTTACTGCTCCTGAATGGCAGCGCCAAATCAATAATCAAATTGATCCAGCAGCGTTCAGAGATTTGTATGGTAATTTCGTTAATAACCCGGGAAATTACAGTACTCCTCGTCAAATACGTCTTGGACTAATGTTTAACTTCTAAGATTAATAAAAAGCAATAAAATTGAATAAGAAAGTAAAAAATATAATCATCATGAAGAATATTATACGAGCTTGGTTGATCGTTTTTGTTTCATTTGTGTTTTTGAATCAGCTTTCTGCCGAAGAATATCACAGAGAGAAGACAAAACAAGGTGCTAACCTGAAGCAAACTACAGCTGGTTGTTCACCAGCCTCAGCTTACGATTGGCTTGATATTAATAACGTAAGGGCACGGATTAATACTGGTGGCGACATGTGGTGGGATTTGCCAGGTGGAGTTGGTGCCAAATATTTTATTCCAAAGGAAGGAGCAGCAACATCTATGTTTTCTGGTTCGCTTTGGATTGGAGGTTTGGATATTAATAACCAGTTAAAATTAGCTGCTCAGCGTTATCGCCAGGTTGGTATTGATTATTGGACAGGACCACTTACGGTTGATGGTACTGCGGCAATCGATGAAACCGTTTGTGCCGAATATGATGAGTTTTTTAAAATAACCAGAGCTGAAGTTGATGAGTTTTTATCTCATACCGATCCTATAACTGGTGCTTTTATTCCTAGCGAAGATTATGTAATTCCGCAGTCGATAACTAACTGGCCTGCACATGGGGATGGATCTAAAGGTCAAAGTCATTATTTGGCGCCTTTTTATGATGTTCTTGGTGATGGTGAGTATGAGCCAACAGACGGTGATTATCCTTATTATGATATTAGTAATGAGCTTTGCCATAGCGAAGTTATTTCCATGGAAGAAGAATATGATAGAACTGTTACAGGTAGTATTCTTGCTGATCAGGTTATAAAAGGTGACCAAACTTTATGGTGGGTATTTAATGATAAAGGTAATATTCACACCGAAACAACAGGTTCGGCCATTGGTTTGGAAATTAGAGCTCAGGCATTTGCATTTGCTACAAACGATGTTATCAATAATATGACTTTCTATAGTTATGAGATAATAAACCGTTCAACATTTGAACTTACTCAAACGTACTTCTCTCCCTGGGTTGATACTGATTTAGGATATGCAGGTGATGACTTTGTTGGCTGTGATGTAGGTCGTGGTTTAGGTTATTGCTATAACGGAAAAGCTGTTGATGGTAATGGCGAAGTAAATGCATACGGAGAACAACCACCAGCAATTGGTGTAGACTTTTTCCAGGGACCTTATATGGATCCTGATAATTATGATAATCCTTCTTTTAGTGGTGATAGTATTGGTGGACCATCATTTGGTGGAACATGCGAAATTGTTACACAGGATGGAAGTCTTAGAAATATGCCTTTTTTCCGTGAAGGACAATTGGTAACTGCACCAACTATTGTTAGATCAGCAGCTATTAACGGTGTGAACTTTGGAAATGGTATTGTTGATGATGAACGTTTTGGAATGCGTAGGTTTGTTTATCATAATAATGGTGGAAATGCTAACCAAAGTGATCCTACAAATGCTCCCGAATATTATAACTATTTAAGAGGTATCTGGAAAGATAATACAAAAATGTATTATGGTGGCACAGCCTATATTGCAGGTGCCGGAACAGTTGGGCCTGAGTGCGACTTTATGTTTCCATTCGATAGTGATCCTTGTAACTGGGGTACTGCCGGATTACCACCAAACGGTGGATTTAACATTAATGGATTTTATTGGTCAGAGGAAACGGGAGATGGTGGATCACCAAACCCACCAGCAGATAGACGTTTTATGCAGTCAGCCGGACCTTTTACTCTTAAATCAGGTGCTGTAAACTATATTACAGTTGGTATTCCCTGGGCAAGAGCTCAGTCGGGTGGCGCGTGGGCTTCCGTAGAAAAACTTAGAGTAGTTGATGATAAATGTCAAGCGTTATTCGATAACTGTTTTAAAGTTATTGATGGACCAACTGCTCCAGATTTAGCAATGGTTGAGCTTGATAGACAATTAATTGTTTACATCAGCAATTCAGCCAATTCGAATAACTATCTTGAAAAATATTTTGAATTTGATCCAAATATTATTCAACCATTACCCGGTAGCAATCCTCCGGTTGCCAGTGATGCTTATTATCGCTTCGAAGGTTATCAAATATTCCAATTAAAAGGACCAACAGTAAGTGTTGATAATATACATGATCCTGACCTTGCTCGTTTAGTGGCACAATTTGATGTTAAAAATGGTGTAACGAAAATTGTAAATTACGACTTTAATGATTTAATTGGAGCAAACGTTCCTGTAATTGAAGTTACTGGCGGTGATAATGGGATACAGCACTCTTTTATTCTATCACAAGATGCTTTTGCTACTGATGATGTAAGACTGGTAAATAATAAGCAATATTACTTCCTTGCTCTTGCTTATGCACATAATGATTATTTGCCCTTTGGACTTGATTTTCCCAATAGCAGCGGACAAACTCATCCATATTTATCCGGGCGTAAAAATATTAAAGTCTATACAGCAATGCCTCATCTTACCATTAATGGTCTAGTACAAAATGGATCATATGGTGATAGCCCTAAAATAACCAGAATTGCCGGTTTCGGTAATGGTGGTATGAATCTTGATTTTACAGAAGAAACTATCAATGAGATATTGTCGAAACCACCAGCTGGTCCTGATAATGTTTTCGGTGGTCCTGATTATCCAATAGCTTATAATCCAGAGTATAAAATAAATGCTGGTCCGTTGAATGTAAAAGTTGTTGATCCCCTAAGTGTTATTAATGCTGATTTTACATGGTGGATGGATACTTTAATACGTGTTAAGCTAGAACATATAACAGGCGATCCAAGCGTGGAAGGAGATACTACAAGTAAACTCGTAGGAAACTGGAGTTTGAGAAACAATATCTCAGGCGAAGTTCATAAAAGTGACACTACAATATTAACTGAATATGAACAGCTATTTTTAGATTTGGGATTTTCAGTTAATATAGAACAACCATTTGTACCGGGTCCTATAGAAATAGGCGAAGTAATGGCCGGTAACCCTGCAGCGTTGAAATCATATTTTGAGGTATTTGCGCCAAATAATGGTATGATTGAATCTACCATTACATATGCGGATAGTTCGCAAATGTGGCTGAGTGGTGTTAGTGATGTTGACTTACCATTATATCCATTGGACTGGATTCGCTCGGGAACTTATCAAAGTGATGAAGCACCTGCCGGAAACGATTGGAATACATCGGCAGTTCCATATAATCCTTGGGATCCAGGTTCGGTATACGAAAAGATACTAGTTGGAACATGGACACCATATTGTATGGCAGCCTATGGTAATAGTAGAATCCCTGGTGAGGTTGTTGAAAATCAATCAGGCCCTGCATTTAGCAAAATATCAAAATTGTTATCTGAGTTTAAAAATGTTGCAAGTGTTGATATTGTATTGACTCCTGATAAAGATAAATGGACTAGATGTCCTGTTCTAGAAGCTGGTTATTACGCAGCTTTAGCCGAAGGTAATGCAAAACGCTTTTACAAACGTGCTTCAGCATCTGTTGATAAAGATGGTAACTATGCAATATTAGGATCCGGGCCAAGTGAAAATCCAAATGATGCTAACTATATTAGCGACAATGGTATGGGATGGTTCCCAGGTTATGCTATAAACCTGGAAACAGGTGAAAGATTAAATATGATGTTTGCAGAAGATTCATATTTAGTTGAGCAAAATGGTCGCGACATGCTGTTTAATCCAACAAAACGTAATTTAGATCTGCCCGATCAGTTACTTGATGAAAATATTTGGAAAGGACAGGGTACAAACATGGTTCCTGTTATGGGTGGTAAGCATTATGTTTACATTCTAGATCATCGCAGCACAAAATTCCAGGAACTACATAAATTTGATATGCCTGCCTACGATGCTGGTAGATTATCATCACAATATCTTGATTCGATTTCTACACTTGTGTCAGTGTTTGCTGAAAGTAGTTTTTACGGATTAATTATGTATACCGGTATTCCAATGGGTGTAGTTGGCCAGGAATGGTTATCAAACGAAGCTAAAATTAGGATTAGGGTAAGTAGACCATATCAACGTGGATACAATAGTATGCCTCTTGATTCTGTTTATCCGGGAATGGATGTAAATAATTATTATCCAATGTATAATTTTACAATGGCTGGTTTAGAAACAGAGTACGAAGTAAAAGATAAATTGGAGTCTGATTTGGATGTTATTTCAGTAGTTCCTAATCCATACTATGCATATTCAGATTATGAGCATAATGCTTTGGATAACAGAATAAAAATTACCAATCTTCCTGAAAAATGTACAATTACTATATATAACGTAAGTGGAAGTAAAATTAAGCAGTTTACAAAAGATACGCCTGAAACTACCATTGAATGGGATCTTAAAAACTTTGCTTCTGTTCCAATTGCAGGTGGTGTATACTATTTTCATGTTAAATCGGATAATGGTGATCGGGTTCTTAAATGGTTCTGTATAACTAGAATTCCTGATCTTAACACTTTCTAAAAAATATATAATCTGTCTTGAACTAGAATTTAATCAAGTTGAATATGAAAACTCTTTATAGAAATCTGATCGTAATTTTGATCTTATCGTTAATATTTCCCTTAGCAGAGTCAACTTTTGCTGGAAACAGAGACAGGTCGGGCCAGGCTGGTGCCACTGAGTTATTAATTAACCCATGGGCAAGAAGTAGTGGTTGGGCCAGTGCAAATATGTCTAGAGTTAGAGGACTGGAAGCAATTTGGGGTAATATTGCCGGAACTGCTTTTACTCCTAAAACTCAATTGATATTTGCAAATACACAATGGCTAAAAGGTACAGGTACAAATATTATGTCCTTTGGCCTTTCACAACGTGTAGGCGAAGTTGGTGCGTTTAGTCTTTCGGTTATGTCAATGTCGTTTGGCGATATCGATATTCGTACCGTTGATAATCCTGATGAGTCTCAAGGAACCTACAACCCAAGCTTAATGAATATTGCCATTGGTTATTCAAAAGCTTTTTCAAATAGCATTTATGCAGGTGTACTTGTTAAGGTAATATCAGAATCAATTGCTGATGTAAGTGCTGTTGGAGTAGCCATTGATGCTGGTATCCAATATGTAACTGGTGCTGATGAGCAAATTTCATTTGGTATCGCACTTAAAAATGTAGGACCAAAAATGATGTATTCGGGTGATGGACTTTCTTTACGGACTATAATATCTGGACAAGAAACTTCTTTTACTCTTGAACAACGATCAATGTCGTTCGAAATGCCTGCTCAACTAAATATTGGCGCAGCCTATGATTTTTTGTTTCCTAAGGACTATCGACTAACCGCGGCAGGTAATTTTACCTCTAATTCGTTTAGTCAGGATCAATTTTCATTTGGACTTGAATTCAGCCTAAAGGAATATGTTCAACTTAGAAGTGGTTATACATATGAAAAAGGAATGTTCGACGAAATTACTTCATCAGAAAACATTAATATTAATAATGGACTAAGCGCTGGATTAAGTGTTCAGGTACCTTTAAGCAAAGAAAAAGGAAGCTTTATTGGTATAGATTATACCTATCGTGAATCGCAAAGTTTCAATGGAAGTCATACCATGGGAATTATTTTTAATTTCTAAAAATTTAATACTGTAAAAAAACATACTATTTTTGCAGATTCTATTAAAGACCCTTAATTCACTTTAAGGGTCTTTTTATCTTATTATTATCAAACAAAAAAGACGTTTACACATGTCTGAAACTAAATATTTCACAGAAGAAGGATTAAAAAAACTTCGTGAGCAAATTAAGTATCTCACAACAATTGAGAGGCCTAAAATATCACTGCAAATTAGTGAGGCCAGGGACAAAGGTGATTTGTCTGAAAATGCTGAATACGATGCAGCAAAAGATGCACAGGGTATGCTTGAGTTAAAGATCTCTAAATTACAATCGATCTTACGGAATGGGCGAATAATAGATGAATCCAAAATGGATGATAGTAAAGCTTATATACTATCGACAGTTACTATTAAAAATACCCGGAATAATTCTACTATGAAATATACACTTGTTCCCGAAGAAGAGGCGAATCTTAAGGAAGGTAGAATCTCAGTGGAATCTCCAATAGCAAAAGGATTGTTAGGAAAAAAAGTTGGCGATACCGCTGAGATAACTGTTCCCGCCGGCACAATTACTTTTGAGATAATTGATATATCACGATAAATATTTCAAACATGGCTACAATTTTTACAAAGATAATTAATGGAGATATTCCATCGTATAAAATTGCTGAAAATGAAAGCTATTATGCATTCCTCGACATCAACCCTCTGGCTAAAGGGCATACTCTTGTTATTCCAAAAAACGAAACCGACTATATATTAGATATTGATGATGAAGAATTAGGAGGACTGATCATCTTCGCTAAAAAGGTTGGTCGTGCCATCGAAAAGGTTGTTGATTGTAAACGTATTGGGATAACGGTAATTGGACTTGAAGTTCCTCATACGCATATACATCTTATTCCCATTAACTCATTATATGATATGGATTTTAAGCAACCTAAGCTTAGTTTCTCTCATGAAGAAAATCAGGAATTGGCAAGTAAAATAGTTGCAGCGTACCATTCAATGTAGTTTCAAATTAATATACAATTGAAATCCACTTTCATTGATGGTGGATATTCTTTAATACGCCCTTGTATTTATTCCCTCAATATAGTTTATAAACGATTGGTTAACAACTTTGTTACCTCCTGGTGTTGGGTAATTACCTGTAAAATACCAATCTCCAGTATGATTAGGGATAGCTTTGTGAAGATCTTCAATACTTTGATATATAACTTTAACTTCTGCTTTAATGCCTTTCGTTTTAACCAGTTCAGCAACTTTATTTGAGATCTGTGCAGCTTTAAAAGGTTCGTATATTTCTTTCACATAATTTATAATCTCTTCCTTTGGAAGATTTTGCTGGGCTTTCGATTTATTATATAATTCGTTAATTATGTGATCTTGCTTAGTATCTTTAAGAAGTTCAATAGCAGCATTAAAAGCCACAAAATCACTTAATCTTGCCATATCAATTCCATAGCAGTCAGGATATCTTATTTGAGGTGCCGATGATGCTATCACAATTTTTTTAGGATGAAGTCGATCCAGTATTTGAATAATGCTTTGTTTTAATGTTGTTCCACGAACAATGGAGTCGTCAAGAACAACAAGGGTGTCAACACCTTTTCGTACCACACCATAAGTCACGTCGTAAACGTGTCCAACCAGATCGTCTCTCTGATTGTCCTGTGTAATAAATGTACGTAATTTAACATCCTTTACAGCGATTGATTCAACCCGTGGCTTATTACTAAAGAAAACATCTAACATCTCTGCTGATATATTATCCTTGTTTTTAAGGATTTTCTCTTTAATCATATCAGAAGAAAATGAATGAACCTGATCCATCATCCCTTGAAATGCAACCGAAGCAGTGTTGGGTATATATGAGAAAACAGTATTTCTTATGTCGTAATCAATTTCTTTAAGTATGTTAGGTGTGAGCAACACACCAAGTTTTTTACGTTCTTGATATATGTCTTTATCCGTTCCTCTTGAAAAATATATTCTCTCAAAGGAACACGCTTTTTTTGGCTTTGGTTCAATAAATCTTTCTATTTCTACAGAAGCATCCTTTTTAATTATTAGTGAATGCCCTGGTTCGAGTTCTATTACATCCTTCTCGCTTAAATTAAATGCAGTTTGAATAACCGGGCGCTCTGAGGCAGCAACAACAACTTCATCATCAATATAATAGAATGCCGGGCGTATACCATTTGGATCGCGCATTATAAATGCATCGCCGTGTCCCAATAATCCACCAATAACATATCCACCATCCCATTTTTTGGCCGACTCATTTAAGATACTCTGGATATTTATTGTTTTAATAATATGGTTTGTAATTTCCTTTTTGCTTAATCCAAGTTTCTTGCCTTGAGTATAAAGAAGTTGATTTTCTTCATCCAAAAAATGACCAATTTTTTCAAGAACTGTAACTGTGTCTGATGTTTCAACAGGGTATTGGCCTAAATCAACCAATTGCTCAAATAACTCACCTGTGTTGGTCATATTAAAGTTACCAGCTAGAACAAGATTACGCGTTTTCCAATTATTTGATCTTACCAGTGGATGGAGATTACTAATATTATTTCCCCCAAAAGTACCGTAACGCAAGTGCCCTAAAAATAATTCACCGGTAAAGTCAGCATTTGCTTTTAACCAGTTTACATCAGCTAGTCTTTTCGGATTCCCCTTGGTAGCTTTTTGGATGTTGTCGTAAGCCTTATTAAACAAATCTTTTATTGGAGTCGATTCGTTTGAACGAAGTCTGCTGATATAACGTTGTCCGGGTTTAAGGTCTATTTTTACTTCAGCAATTCCTGCACCGTCTTGTCCTCGGTTATGCTGCTTTTGTAGTAGGAGGTGTAGTTTCTGCAACCCATATACAGATGTACCATATTTTGAAAGGTAATATTCGAGAGGCTTCCGTAATCTAATTAAGGCGATGCCACATTCGTGAGTTATACGATCGCTCATTGTTTGTGCAGAATATTTATAAATTTGTGGCAAAAGTAAGAAAAAGATGATTCAAATAAGATGTTCCAATGAATATGATGCAGAAGCAATTGTTGGCTTCCAGCTAAAAATGGCCAAAGAAACTGAGGGAGTTAGCCTTGACGAAATTGCTGTAAATAATGGGGTTAATGCAGTTTTTAATGATCCACACAAGGGTACCTACTACGTTGCTACAGATGATGATAAAATTATCGCATCATTATTATTAACTCCTGAATGGAGCGACTGGCGTAATAGTTGGGTAATGTGGATTCAGTCGGTATATGTTGTCCCTGAAAGTAGGGGTAAAGGAGTTTTTAAGAGTATGTACAAGTATATAACTAATATGGCTAAGGAAAGTAGCAAAATTGCCGGTGTTAGATTATACGTTGATTTGAGTAACTCATCAGCACGTAATGTTTATGCAAAACTTGGTATGGTTGGCGATCATTATCAATTATTTGAATGGATGAAATGATTTTAACTGAAACTACCTTATTTCATTGTTGACTTAATAGATTTATTTAGTTTTACATCCTATTAAAATGAACTATTTGATTATAAATAAAATACTTTACCATTATGAAGAATATCATTATAACCATTTCCATTTTTGTATTTAGCGTTGCAATTACACTAAATCTTTCAGCTCAATCGGCTGATAAAAGTGATTGGGCAGGCGGATACCCCGAAGGATGTACCTCAATTACCGTTGGCAAAAATGCTAGTTTTGATGGTTCAGTTATAACATCACATACGGATGATAGCCATCGTACACGGTCGTGGATTGATATTATACCGGCAAGACATCATTCAAAAGGTGAAAAGGTTATAATGTATAAGCGTGTTAAAAATGATTCGCTAGCAATGCCTGCATACGGTCATAAGGAAGTTGGAAGCATACCTCAGGTAAGTTATACTAATGGGTACATTAATACAGCATATCCAAGTCTTAACGATAAACAACTGGGAATAGGAGAATCAACCTTTGGAGGACGCGAAGAGTTACAAAGCGATGCCGGGATTATTGATTGCCAGCGTCTCTGTCTGCTGATGCTGGAGCGTGAATCAACAGCGCGAGGAGCGATTAAAGTTGCCGGAGAATTACTAAAAGAATACGGGTGGAATGATTACGGTGAAGTACTAACCATAGCCGACAAAAATGAAGTATGGCATCTGGAAATAGTTGGGCCAGGAAAAGGAAAGGTTGGAGCCGTATGGGTTGCCCAGCGTGTCCCTGATGGACATATATCGGTTAATGCTAATGCAAGTACAATCAAGCAGATTAACCTTAAGGATGAAGATCATTTTTTGGCCTCTGATAATGTTTATGATGTTGCCAAAGAAAATGGGTGGTGGAATCCAAAAGAAGAATTTTATTTTTGCTATGCATATGCACCACATAGTCGTACATCACCAGCTTCCCGACGACGCGAATGGAGAGTGTTTAACCTTCTTGCTCCATCTCTAGGCCTTGATCCAAATGATAAAGATTATCCTTTTTCTGTTAAACCAGATACTTTGGTTACACTCGAAAATCTAATGAATGTGTTTAAAGATTATTACGAAGGCACTCCATTTGATATGACAAAAAATCTAACAGTAACCGATAAGGAAGGCAAAACTGTTATTTCACCGTTAGCAAGTCCACATATGCCTTATGATGCGAATAATCTGCACAAAATAAATGGGGGATGGGGTCCACTAGGAGAAAGAACAATCGCCAGATGGTATACCATGTATGCAACAATTATACAATTAAGAAATTGGTTACCCGATGAGATTGGTGGTGTAGAATGGTTGGCAATGGACAATGTTGCAACATCTATTTATGTGCCCATTTATGGCTGCGTAACCGATTTGCCTGAGCCATATAAAACACCGGGAAGAATAAACGGTTATACAATGAATTCAGCATGGTGGATATTTAACCGACTTGGAACTCTTACTTCACAGCGATGGGGTGAAATGCGCCATGATGTTGATGCTGTTTGGGAGCCCATGCAGCTTAAACTTATTGAAAATCAAAAAAATATTGACAGTCAGGCTTTGGATCTTTACAAAGAAAATAAGAAAGATGCTATTGAATTTCTGAATTATTACTCAAATGAACAGGGAGAAAAAGTTATGAAAGAAGCCATCAAACTTGGTGATTTCCTCTGGACTAAATATGATGAGAAGTTTTAGTTCAAAGTTTAGTGTTTTGCCTGCCTGACGGCGAGGCAGGGGTTCACAGTTTTGTTTTTTTTCAAAAGCCTTTAACTCTCATTTAGTTTTGATTTGGATTGGTCAATAATTTCACGTGCAGCATTATCTGTGCCTAGCATAATTGCAATCCAACGAGTTGATTCTTTTTGTTCCAATACAATTTTCACAACCATTGTTAAAGGTACCGAAAGGAACATGCCAACAGTACCAAGTATGTATCCCCAGAAAATCAATGAAATGAACACCACTAATGTGCTGAGACCAAGACCTTTTCCCATCAATGGTGGTTGTATTACATTTCCCACAATCATATTTATTGCAACATAAGAAACGGCTGTCCATAATGCACCGCCTGTACCCAACTGAATCGCTGCAAAAACAATGGCCGGAATGCTTGCTACAATTGATCCAATATTAGGAATAAAATTAAACATAAACGCCAATAGCGCCCACAATATGGCATAATCTATACCAATAATTATTAATGAAAAGTAAACTAAGACTCCCGTTAATAAACTAATTATTGTGGTTAACCCAAGGTATTGTCGTATACTTTGTTCAATTCTTTTAAAATATGTGATTGCTCCGCCTGTAGTGCTTGTTATGGCTTTAATTTTGAGGTTGAAACTGTTTAATTCCAAGAGCATGAAAATTAAAATAAATATTATCAGGAACATATTACTCATAAGGCTTCCAATAGCTCCTAAAAATGATGCACTCATATTCATGATACTGTTAGGGCTTATATAACTCTCAAGTTTTTCAACAGACATGTCAAACCCCATTCCATGTAGGGTTGAGAAAAGTGATGACATTATTTCGTTTAACCTTTGTGCATAAATAGCACTATTATTTGAAAACTTAACTATCGATCGTCCCATAACCTCCCCTAACCCAAATAGGATTCCAAGGATGGACATAAGCACTAATGCAACAGCCAAACCGTTTGGCACTTTTTTACTCTCAAGCCATCTTATGGGCTGAGCGCAAACTATTGTAATAAAAAGTGCAAGTAAAACCGGAGTAATAATTGATGATGCATACATCACTACCCCGATAATAATTAAAAATGCTGCAAAGGTTACAGCTGCATTTGAAGATTGCCGTGTAATAGAGTTATCCATACTGTCTTTTATTTCATATGAAAAATCACAAAACGAATGAGTTATTAAAAGTATAAATAATTAAGATCTAAAAATATTAGCAGAATTAAAAAAACTATTTTATTTCACTACCATTTGTAACATCATCAACAGGAGAAACAAAGCAGAGTTTTCCATCTTTATCTTCAGCCATTAGTATCATTCCTTGTGATTCAATTCCCCGTAATTTTCTGGGAGCCAGATTAACCAAAATGCTCACTTTCTTGCCAACAATATCTTCGGGTTTATAGTATTCGGCAATTCCTGATACAACAGTTCGCTTATCAATACCCGTATCAACCAGTAGTTTTAGTAGTTTCTTTGTTTTTGCAACTTTTTCAGCTTCCAATATGGTTCCTGTTCTAATGTCCATTTTCACAAAATCATCAAACTCAATGGTTGGTTTTGTGGGAGTTGCAGGCTCGGCTTCTTCATTTTCTTTTTTAGTTTCCAGTAGTTTCTGAACCTGATGTTCAATTGTGCTGTCCTCAATTCTCTCAAAAAGCAACTCCGGTTTGTTCAATTGGTGACCTGCTTTCAATAAATCAGACTTGCCGGCATCTTTCCATTTTAATCCACCTATGTTAACCATTTTTTGTAATTTATCAGATGTAAATGGAAGGAATGGCTCACATAGTATTGATAGGTTGGCAACAATCTGTAACGAAACATTTAGTATTTGCTTTACCTTTTCAGGATCGGTTTTATAGATTTTCCATGGCTCCATATCGGTTAGATATTTATTGCCAAGTCGTGCCAGATTCATCAACTCACTAAGAGCTTCTCTAAACCTGTATCTTTCGATACTGCTCGAGACTATCTCAGGATATTTGGCTATCTCTTTTAAGGTATTTATAGATTCTCCATCAAGATTATCACAATCAGGAACAATACCATCAAAATACTTTTGGGTAAGCACTAACGTACGATTCACAAAATTGCCAAATATTGCCAATAACTCATTGTTGTTTCTCGCCTGAAAATCTTTCCATGTGAAGTCGTTATCCTTAGTTTCGGGAGCATTTGCTGTTAATACATAACGTAATACGTCCTGTTTGTCAGGAAACTCTTCGAGGTATTCATGAAGCCATACTGCCCAATTACGGGAAGTTGATATTTTATCATTTTCCAGATTTAGGAATTCGTTTGCTGGTACGTTTTCAGGCAAGATGTAACTGCCTTCTGCTTTAAGCATTGCAGGAAAAATGATACAATGGAATACAATGTTATCCTTGCCAATAAAATGAAGCATCTTCGAATCTTTATCTTTCCAATATGGTTCCCAGTCTTTTCCTGTTTTTTCTGACCATTCCTTGGCAGCAGATATGTATCCAATGGGTGCATCAAACCAAACATATAGCACTTTACCTTCTGCATCTTCAATTGGTACTTTTACGCCCCAGTCAAGATCACGTGTAACAGCTCTTGGTTTTAAACCCTGATCAACCCACGACTTTACCTGTCCGTAAACATTGGGCTTCCAATCATCTTTATGTCCTTTAATAATCCATTCCTCAAGCCATGGTTCATATTCATCCAATGGTAAATACCAATGTTTTGTTTCCTTGAGGACAGGAATATTACCGCTTAATGCTGATTTAGGATTTATTAATTCAAGAGGGCTTAATGACGTGCCACAATTTTCGCATTGGTCGCCGTAGGCTTTTTCAAACCCGCAATGTGGACAAGTTCCTGTAATATATCTATCAGCTAAAAACTGCTTATTATCTTCATCGTAATATTGCATATTCGTTTTTTCAATAAACTTTCCATCATCGTAAAGTTTTTTGAAAAATTCGGAAGCAGTTTCATGATGAATGGGGGCAGATGTACGTGAATACACATCGAAAGAAATTCCAAAATCTTCAAATGATTGTTTTATTATACCATGATATTTATCAACAATATTCTGTGGTGTAACGCCCAATTGTCTGGCTTTAATAGTTATAGGAACGCCATGCTCATCCGATCCGCCAATAAATAACACATCTTTGTTATTCATTCTGAGGTATCGTACATAAATATCAGCCGGAACATAAACTCCTGCAAGGTGACCTATATGAATTGGTCCATTGGCGTATGGAAGTGCCGATGTTATGGTGTATCTCTTAATGTCGATCATTTCTTTTGGTTTATTAATCAGTTTATTAGCGATTTTATTTTGAAAATAATGATTGGTTTTGGTATAGAGGTATAAGGGGAATAATGGTTAATTAGAATAGCATGCATCTATGATTTTAGTTGCACTAATCTATTTTTATAATTAGTTTTCATTACCCTATAACTTTATATCCCTACTACCCAATTTCCAATTTCCTTTTTACCCTCAACACTTATCCTACTTGAAACTATCATTTAAAAAAATTCAGTAATTTCGGCAAAGTTAACCAATATGTTCAAAATGATAAGTCCTCCAATTCTAAAAAAGGGAGATAGGATCGGTATTGTTGCTCCAGCTCGTAAAATAGCAGAAAGAGATCTGTTAGTTTCATTTGATATTATTCGTCAAAACGGATATGAAGTTGTATTTACCGATAATCTTTTTGCAGAAGAAAATCAGTTTGCCGGCAGCGATGATCTGAGAGCCAATGAATTACAAATTATGCTTGATGATGATTCAGTCAAGGCAATTATGTTTGCTCGAGGTGGTTATGGAGGTGTCCGCATTATCGACAAGATTGATTTTTCGAAGTTTGTTGAAAATCCAAAATGGTTAATAGGATATAGCGATATTACTGTTTTTCACAGTCATATATCTCGTAACTTTAGTATCCAAACACTCCATGCAACTATGCCAATTAATTTCAATGAAAATGATGAAACTGCGTTGGAATCTTTATTTAATGTGCTTCAGGGATCGTTAATAAATGTTGAATTTGAAAGTAATTCATTAAATAGAATAGGAAATACGGAAGGTTTATTAACAGGAGGTAATTTATCTGTATTATACAGTTTGTTAGGCAGTTGTTCATTCCCTGAGACTGATGGTAAAATTTTATTTTTGGAAGATTTGGATGAGTATTTATATCACATCGACAGAATGATGCTTGGATTAAAGCGTGCCGGAAAACTTGAAAATCTTTCCGGATTATTGATTGGTGGAATGACCAAAATGAATGATAATGATATCCCTTTTGGAAAAACAGCAGAAGAAATAATTCGTGAAGCAGTTGATGAATATAATTATCCCGTTTATTTTGGATTTCCAGCCGGACATATTGAAAATAATATAGCTTTGGTAATGGGCCGTAAGGTAAGCATTATCTATGATCAACAAAAAAACGTGTATACTCTAAGATAGATTATTTTTGTCGATTCTTAAAGATTTTAAAGCATGCAAGATCCATTTGAGTCAGCATTTTACGATTATTTGAACGGAAAAGAATCCGCCGAAATTACTGTCCATTGCAACAAAGGTGAAGTCGAAATAATCCCCATTTCTTATTTTTTCAGGGAGTATAACGGAATGCCTGAACTAGAAAAAAAAGCATTGAGTTTAACCAATGGAAAGATACTGGATATTGGTGCAGGTTCTGGAATTCACTCCCTGTATCTTCAATCAGAAGGAAAGGATATTACATCTCTCGATATAAAGCCGGGGTTTGTTGAGGTAATGAAAAAACGGGGACTAAAAAATGTAATTCTCTCAGATATTTTTGACTACAAAGATGGTAGATACGATACATTGTTGATGCTAATGAATGGTATTGGTTTTACTAAAAACTTTGAAGGACTGTCAGCATTTCTTAAACAAGCTAAAGAACTTCTGGTACCAGGGGGGCAAATATTATTGGATTCTTCAGATTTGCTTTATTTATATGAAGATGAAGACGGTTCTTATTCAATTAATCTTAATGATAACTATTACGGCGAAGTTGAATATATAATAGAATACGAAGGAGTTAAGGGAAAACCGTTTAATTGGCTTTACATTGATTTTGATAATTTGGCCATGCATGCTGAACAAGCCGGGTTTAAATGTGAGCTAATTTTTGAGGATGACCACTTCAATTATTTGGCAAGATTGTATTGATTTTTGGATGAATTCAAGGTTACTCATCTAAAGTAAAAAAGTCCTCCACATTGTTGTATTTGGGAATAATAACATATTTACCTGTGCGATCAATATACCCCCATAATTTATCAACCCTTGCTCTACATAATCCATTGTGGAAATCATGTATCATTATAAAATATTGTTAATTATTGAGTCAATTATATTATTATCAGCTTTCTAATAATTCTATTGTTTTTTGTATTGATAAAAATCAAATAATAACCAGGTAAGAGAGATGAAACATCTATCACATTATTTCCATTATTAATATATTGGTTAATAAATGTAGTTCCACTAATATTAGAAATCCTGATTTCTGATTCATCTGATGTATTCTTTGTAAGAACAGTGAGTTTATCGTTTGCCGGATTCGGATAAATTTGTGCTCCGGCAAAATCCAGTTTATTATCTACACCTGTATTGTTAACGTCAATAATAACAAAGCTTGTGTCAGAATGATTATAGCCATCAAAAATTTGATACTTGAAATAATCAATACCTGAAAATCCGGGATCTACGTAATATGAAAATGAACCATCTGCAGATAATGATAGTTCACCATGAGATGGGTATTCGGTAACTTCTGCATTCATATATTTGCCATCAATATCAAAATCATTGCTTAGAATTCCATCTATTGTTTCAATAGCCAAACCATTGCTATGATCGATAACATAATTATCACAAACAGCAATAGCATTGGCATTGAATTGGGAAATATTACTTGTTATAAACTGAAGGCTTTGTTTTTCAACTTCTTCAACATTTTCCACAATACTCCAGACTTCCCACATATATCTTCCGGAAGTTTCAATAATACAGTTGTTATGCAAAATCGAGAAAGCAATACCATCAGAAATAGTGTCTTCGGTTTCAGATGTACTTCGGTCATCATGAATAACAGACATTGTACTTGGGTCAATAACCTGTAACAGCGACCATGGCAATCTTATCTCAATGTCTTCATTACTAATAATTACAGCGTCATTACTAGACGAAGGCATTTCGGTACGCCGTAATTCCAGATCACCAATATATTGTATTTCATGATTGGGTTGGTTATTTTTCCATCTAACAATATTCCAGGGTGCTCCATTAGTAGGGATTGAATGATAGAGTTGTTCAGGAGGTGATATTCCATGCCAAATACCGAAAAGATCATAGGCTTGAGTAACAAATAGTTCGGCTGAAAAGTTGGTTATTTTAAGAAGAAATTCAGCTCTATTGTTAATGGCTTCCCCTCCCGGTAAAATGGCTTCACCTAATTCGAAAGAATATGTATCAATGGCAAGCCAAATAGTATCTATGTCAGTTAGTTCGTTTTTTATATTTAGTTTGAGGCTAAAAAAACTAAAGTCTGTTTTTATGGAAACCTCACTGATTGGACATGTGTCGTTAAAAGTTTCAAATGTTTGGAAAGGGGTATTATTACTTTCAAATTTTTTAAGACCAAAATTTTGTTCGGCTGCGGTAATGTTATGCCACAAAACTCTTCGCTCAGGATTAAAATCAATGGGGTCGGTAATCCAGGTGCGCTTAAACCATTCGTCAATCCAAGCAAAATACATTCCTCCTCCGCACCCTGACTCCACAATATTATTCATCATTCGGATTGTAAATATACCCTGTTCCAACTCACTCATTCCTCCATGGTGCATGCCTGAAGATGAATAATGTGCACTTCCCCAACTGGAGGGAACCCCATATTCGGCAATAATAAGAGGGTAACGGTTATAATGGTTTTTTAAGTCAGATAGATAACCCAGATAACTATTTTGGCCAATGTAATCCTCAAAGCTTTGGTAAACAGGATCATTGCTAATGAAATCCGGGTAGTAAGGATAAGCGTGGTATGTGGCGAAGTAACCTGCCGGGGCCAATGAAAAATCGATTTCTGCAAGATCAATATGTACAGTATCCTCCCATCCAATTTCTGTGGGATGTTCAATAGGGTCGAGGGTTGGCCAGTTTGAGTAGCTTACCGGACGTTCAGTTTGGTATTGTTGTCGTTCGTATTTTACCAAATGATCAAGCCGTGCAGTTATCCAAATTTCTGATGGATTTCCAGCATCTAATGAAAAAACCTCACCGTTAAATGATGTTTGATTACTGTGTAATTCGTTTGTAATCATCACCTCATCAGGATGTGTTTCACGACCAATAATATAAGCAAAAATCCATTTTGATGCATCGGTGTTATAATTCCCAAAGGCTTTGCCAAACCTAGGTTCAATGATTTTATTTCCATGAATGCAATCAATTACTTCTTCTAACATCAAATTAAAAGTATCTGTGAGATAATACAAGTCTTTATTATAACCTTCAAGTTCTTCATCTAACCAAACCCCATGAAATACATATAGAGGACTTTGTTGGTTTTGTAAATTAAATGAGTCAAGAACCTGATAAAATCGAGGATAGTGGAGAGTATAAATTCGAATATTGTTAAACCCGGATTCCTTTATTTCTTCAAACCAATTCCAGTATTGTTGTCTTGATGCAGCAAGCTCACCCGGAAAAGTTCCCGGTATTGAAACTCCAAGATTTACTCCGTTTAATAAAACAGGTGAGTAACTATGCCCATTCCATATGGTAAGCGATTTGTTATTCGTTGAAAAAGGAATATTGTTATCAGGATTACAATCGAGTTCCTGACCAGAAATATTAGTAAATATTAGTAATAGAATTGTAGCTATGTATAGTACTTTCATAATTGAAAAATTAGTATTTCGAATTTTATAAAATTAATTATAATTTTGAATTGAATTTCAATAGAACAATTAACTTTACACCATGGCTCAAAATAAACGAAGATTTGTTTTTAATCTAGTTATAATTTTAATTGTTTTAATCCCGGTAATAATGTTAGTAGGATGGCTATTAACACCTAAAAAAACGACTAATATACTCATAGTAGACAAAACTGTATTAACTAAGGATGCTTATGAACATAAAGGATTGATCTGGACACTTAAACATCGTAAATATGTAAAACCTGACAACAATTTCTACAACTTAGATGAAGACTACTTAGGTTTTTTTCCTAAGTCGGATAAGCAATTTGAAATCAATGATCTCAAAAATCTTACCTTAAGTCAAATTGATAGTATTTCGGATACAATTAATATGGTTTACTATACCGACACTTACGGTATATACCACAATGAATGGTATTCCGACTCACTACAAAGTGAACACTCAAAGAAGGTTTATGGCGGATTAGATATTAAAGATTATGAGTTATTAAGGAAGATGAAAGAGAAGAAAAAGCTTATTTTGAGCGAATTTAATTTAATAGCAAACCCAACTTCAATAGCCGTTAGAAGCAAGGTTGAAAATCTATTTGGTTTTCAGTGGACGGGATGGACTTTAAAATATTTTGAATCGTTGGACACAGCTACTAATCACGAATTGCCAAATTGGGTGATTAATAACTTTATGGAACAGCATAATGGTCGTTGGCCATATACTAAATCAGGAATCGTATTTGTAAATGAAGATGAAACTATCTTTATCATGCAAAATGAAGATCATCTTAAACACGAAACACCTATTATTACTTCAACAACTTATGCTCACGAGAAGTATAATATTCCTGCTACAATTAATTATCCCTATTGGATAGATATTAATTATGTATCCGACAGTGTTAATACTGTACTAGCAAATTATAATATTAATACCACTGATGATGGTGATTCATTATTGAGTTATTATAATATTCCATCGAGGTTTCCGGCAGTTTTTGCCCATACAAGCAATTATCAATTCTATTATTTTGCAGGTGATTTTTGCGATAATGAAATGCCAATGATTACAACATATTTTAAAGGAATTACATGGTTGAAGCGTTGGCTAATGGAAAGGAGTGACCTAAATAATAGAGAGTTATTTTTTTGGAATTACTATTACCCAATGATTAAAGTGATAATGAATGATAATTATGATCAATTAAAAAATAGCAAAAAGATTAATTAGTTTTTTTTGCAAAACCCTGCCTTACCATTTTGCCCCATCCTGTTTTTTTCATTATAAAGAAATCGAAATTACCTTTTATTCCCCACCAGAGTACTAAAGGATGATAGATTATAGGCTCAATCAGTACATTAATAAATAGTTTAAAAATGTCCCGTTTCTTTTCGTATCTGTGAAATGTTTTTTCCTCAAATAATATAGCAGCCGTTGACAGTGAAACAGCAAATGAATAAACAAAAACCAATAAGAAGATAAAGAAATCCCAATTTGGTGCTCCCAACAATGCAATAATTATGAAATATAATATACCAAACAACTCAAAAATGGGCGCTAACCATTCAAAGAAAAACCAATAAGGATAACCCAATAGGCCCATGCTCCCATAAGTGGGGTTGAAAAAAACTTTCTTATGTAGAAATAGAGTTTCAATTGTACCACGTGTCCATCTGTTACGTTGACCGCCTAATACTTTTAAAGTTGTTGGTACTTCGGTCCAGCAAAGAGGATCGGGCACATATTTTATTTTATATTTGAGATTGTTTTCGGCCATGTAACGCCTCATTCTCACAACCAACTCCATATCTTCGCCTACTGTTTGGGCAAAGTAGCCTCCGCATGCAATGGCAATTTCTTTGTCGAATAAACCAAGTGCGCCTGAAATCAGTAATAGTCCATCAAGTTCGCTCCATCCAATTCGTCCCATTAAAAATGCACGTGTATATTCCAGTACCTGAAATCTGGCCCATAAATTTGTTGGAATGCGCACATCACGAATTTGTCCATCTTCAATAATACATGAATTAGCTACCCTAACCGATCCGCCGGTGGCTATAACTCTTTTCGACTTCTCCTCAATAAATGGCTTTACAAGTTTAAGTAAGGCATCCGACTCAATTATTGAATCAACATCAATTGCAACAAAAAAATCGTTATTCGATATGTTTATGCCTGCATTTAAAGCATCTGCTTTTCCTCCATTTTCCTTATCAACAATCAGTAAGTTTGCAAACGAACTATTTCGAGATTTATATACTCCTCTAATTTTCTGACAATCGAGATAATAATAATGAGCATAATCTACCTTTTCCAGATCGTATGCTTCGATGGCTTTGTTTAAGGTTTCGTCTTTACTCCCATCATTAACAACAATCACTTCAAAATCGTGATAAAAAAGAGACATTAAGGCTCTTATATTATCTACAATTGTAACCGATTCGTTATAGGCAGGTGCAATTAATGAAATAGAAGGAGCAAAAGGAGATGAGATAATCTCATCATACTTCGCATAGCTGCTCTTCTTCATATATTTACGCAATGCTATTGCTGATATTAAAGAAAGAAATATGTATGATGCAATAATGGCTACAACATAAACTAGTATTATATTTTCCAGAATTAATCGTATTATTTTAAAGAAATCATACATACTAAATTCTTTTATCAGTGATGTGTAATAGTATATCATCAAGCTCAGGCTTCAATTCCTTAACAATAATTTCGGCCTGTCGTTTTCCAGAAAAGCTAATGTTATAAAGGGTTTTAAGTGCTACTAATCTAATGCTAAAATCATTATTAAGTAATATGGATTCTTTAAGGAAATCTATTTGGTTTTCATGTGGTGTTTTGCCAATAGAATATAATATTTCCAATTTATTTTTGTGGTTTTCGTTTTGAAAAGCTTTTGTAAGGTAGGTTATAAGTTCAGATAACCCTAACTCACCAACAGCTGAATAGGCTAATTTCCTAACAAGTTCATTGGGGTGACTGATTAAGGTAACTATTTCGTTTTTAGCATCATATTGCTTATATATAATTACCATTTTAAGCGCAAATATTACAACGGCATCATTTTCCAACAACAACCATTTCTTAAATGCAGGAATAGTAATATCATATTTTTTTACACTTGCATGAACATTTAATTGTTCCCAATCGGTAAAATACTTAACAATAAGATCAAGAAAGCCGAAGGGATTTTCTTTATTCAGTCTTACAAAAGCAATTGTAGCTTCCGATCGTAATTCATCGTTACGACTTACTAAATATGGTTTTATATAATATTCGGCATTTTCAATATCCATATTTGCTAATTCTTGAAAGCCCTTAATTTTTATATTCCATTTCCAACTCTTGGTTTTAGCGATTGATACCTTACCGAGCCGGAGGTTTATATATAATGCTCTTAGTTTATTAGCTATATCCCCTTCTAAACTATCGTGCAAATCAATAATTAATTCCACAAGAATATTTTTTCGTAGCATCGATCGCTGCTTGAAAAGTACAGAAGGAACAATGTTTTCATTTTGTTCTTTAAACAAATAATCAGCAATAATCTCATGATATCTATCCTTGAGGATACTAGTCTTTTTCTTACGATAATTCCCCCATATTCTACTTGTGAATATGACAACTAAAAGTACTACTGAGAGTAAAACAAAATAACCAATAAGCAGTACTACCATGAATAATACCAGATTACTGTATGAAAGAAAAAGTAAATATTTTCCAATACCTAATAGTGATGCAGGTAGGTGTTTATCCATCCAGATTTCGATTATGGAAACAATACTCTTTCTTTTATTCTTTAGATGTTTCAATTTTTCTCCCGAAAGGCTATCAGATTTTATTAATAAAGGACGAGAATTGCCATTATTGATATTGGTAATTTTATCAACACTATCATTAGAAGTTACAATACTTTCGGACGGGTTAATTGTTGAGGATTCGGAAATATCTGTTTTATTTTGTTTTTCTCTAAAGGTCAATAATTTATCATAATCTGAATCAAAACTTACCCTGCTGGAATTAACAAATTTCACAATAAAAGCATCAGGTACTTTATGTTTATTTATTACTAAAAATAATGTGTCGATTGCATTAATGAGTTCATTAAACTCATATATGGTATATTTATAATAATTCTTTTGGCGATATACCTCAATAGGTGTATCTAATTTTTTCACCTTTCTCAGAGAGTCGATAGATAGCTGTATTTTATAGCTTGATACTATTTGTATTTTGTAAACTATCTGATCTGAACTATTTTCAATTCTGTTTTCTGAGGCAAAAGCAATTATAGAGATAGCAAGAAATGCGATAGGAAATATAATATGTTTAATTACTTTGATCATTGGCTATTAAAAAAACAGATGTGTTTTTAATCCAAATGATAGTACATCCCTGTTATTATCTTTTTTGAACTCTTCATTTTGATACGCAAAATTTCCTTCTATAATTATACGATCAAAAATAAGATGCTGGTAACTAAACCTAATTCTATATTTATTTAATTTGTAAAGTTCGTAGTCACCAACATCATTGCCAGGGTCATCGGGCGTGCTACCGGTTCCTATATTTATGTTTAGAAAATTATCTTTTGAGTTGAAATAGCTTCTAAAATCAAGATAATATGATTGTTCAACATCTGAATTTTTAGGAGATAGATATGGTCTGAACGACACCCAGAAATTTCTAAAATAATATCCAATTGAGCCTGTATAAATCAATAGATCTTTTGTGCCACCAGTATCAAGTATAAATTGTAAATACCTTACTCCAAGCGAGGCCTCAAAGTTTTTCGGAAGTTTTTGGTAAAACTCAAATGCGGCTCTATATTTAGGAAATACCAAATTGGAAGAATATGCGAACGAAACATATGTATAATTGGTTTTGCTAATCTTAGGATATGCTTCAAGTTCATACTGAAATCCAGCTTCTTTTTCAAATATACTTTCATCCAGTTTAACAATATCACCAATATATGCCCTTGCAATAATTGGTCCCAGTGTAGTTTGCCTGGTATAGCTTAATGCAAATAAATTCCATCTGCGTGTCCATGGTTCATCAAAATACTCATAAGTATATTCCACCGACATCTTGTTTAGAATATTTGCATGCTTAAGCTTTCGCAATAGCTCAAGAGCATCTTTGTTTGACGGGTTAATAGCAAGTAATGCACGTATGTCGCGTTTTGCCTGTGAGGTTTGTCCCAGTTTAATTTCCAAGCTTACTTTTTTTGCGATAAAATTTTCATCATTTGGATAATAATTCAAAGCCTGATTGCATGTAAATAAAGCTAGGGCGTTATTTTCATCCCAAGTTTCAACATCTATTAGTCCATCCAATGCGTCATAATATTTTTTTCTAATTAAAATTATCTCATTAAATATTTTTCTTGAGGAGTCATAATTGTGTTCCCAGGCAAGGGTTCTTGCAATCAGTGTTTTAGCATCTAAATAATCAGGGTAATCGTCAAGAATATTTTGACTTATTTTTCGTGATAACTGTAATTCTTTATTATATGCTGCTTTCTGTGCGATGCTGAACAGTGAATCTGGATTACTAATTTTAATATCCTGAGCAAAAAGTGGATTCACATAAATGCTAAGTATTGTCAGTATTAAAATCAATAATGGTAATTTAGTTTTCATTGCTGATTTCTTAATAGTTTTTTAACTCTAATGCCCAATTCAAGTGGACTGAAAGGTTTAACAACATAATCATCTGCACCAAGGTCGAATGCTTTAAGTACTGTTTCCTCAAGACCTATTTTGGAGAGTACGATTATTGGAGTATCTAGTTTCAACTCACTGCGGATTAAAAAAATTAACTCTTGTCCATTCATAAATGGCATTAGCAAATCGGTAATAATTAAGTTGAACTTTTCGCTTCTCAATAGCTCTGAAGCTTCTTTACCATCTTTAGCTGTAATAACAGTATAACCATCTCGGGTAAGTTTAAACTCAATGGTTTTTAATAGCATGTAATCATCTTCACAAACCAGTATGCGCATTATTTGATATATTATAAGTTGTAATCAATTTTTATTTTATCAGTAACTTGATGGCATTCATCGCTTACATTTTTAAATAAATCTTTAATTTCTGCGATGTTTATATTTTCAAAACTATAGTTTTCAATATCATCCAGGTTTTTTGCAATACTTTGAACACCCACAAATGAAATTTCTGACGAATACTTATGTGCCAGAAATTTTAATTCCTCCCAATTTGATTGATTAATTGCATTTTCCATGTTTTGCAATACCATTGGAGTATTAACTACAAAATAACTTAACATTTCTTTGATAAATGTTTTATCACCACCAGTAAACTCTTCAAGATATGATAAGTTATACTCAATAATTTTATTTTCGTTAAAAGTATTGTTTTTTTGGGATGTTTTGGATTGTTTTCGTGTTAAATATTTATCGCAAACCACCTTAATACTTTCACGATTAAATGGTTTAGAAATAATATCTTCCATTCCAAGTTCCAGAAATTCTTTTTGTTTTGCCGGGCTTATATGACTTGTAAAACCGATAACCGGAGTTGAATGATTCATATTGTTTACATCGGATTTAATTAGTTTTGTTGCATCTGAACCATTAAGTACAGGCATTTCAATATCCATCAAAATTAAATCATATTTATTTATGATGGATTTATCGATAGCTAATTGCCCATTTTCAACAATTGTGTAATTATTATTCAATTCCTGCATTATTCGTTCAATAACTAGTTGATTGAATGTTGAATCTTCGGCAATAAGTATATTAAGAGGCTCTGTATTTTCCATAAATTAGATTTTAGGTTTATCAAATGCTGTACCACGTTCAGTAAAAAGTTGTAATGCGCATAAATACAGCTGAATATAAAATCAACCCTTTTTAGTAAAGTGTAAAAATGAGAAAAATAGATTAATAATTACACACATTAATAATAATTCTATTTAATTAACTAAAGAATTTTTATAAATTTATCAAAAATAGATTACTATGGAACTGCAAAATGAACTTAGAAGACAACTTGAATCTGAAATAAAAAAGAACCAATCAATACTTGAGGGATGTGTTGATGCTGTTATTACAATAAATCAGGTTGGAATTATTGAGTTTTTCAATAAGGCTGCAGAAGCACTCTTTGGTTATAAACGTGATGAAGTAATTGGAAAAAATGTATTGATACTCACACCACCTGAATATCACTCAAGGCATGATGGATTTTTGAAAAGCTATTTGGATACAAAGGTTGCAAAAGTTATAGGATTAGGAAGAGAGGTAAATGCATTAAGGAAGGATGGAGTTGAAACTCCCATTTTGTTAACCTTAAGTGAGGCAATTGTTGATGGGAACTATATATTTACCGCATTTATAAAGGATTATAGAGAAAAGAAAAAAAACGAGGAAGAGTTAAGGAAGTTGTCGTTGGTAGCCAGTAAAACTGACAATACTGTAATTATTACTGATAAGCATCGTCAGATAGAATGGGTTAACGATGGTTTTACTCGAATGACAGGTTATTCGCTTGACGAGGTTAAAGGTTTAAATCCGGGGACTTTTCTGCAAGGGGAGGGGACTGATAAAATGGCTCTTGAGAGAATGAACGAAAAACTTAAACTCTCAACACCATTTACTGAGGAATTACTAAATTATAAAAAGAACAAAGAGCCTTTTTGGGTTTCAATAAACATTACACCCATCCTAAATGACCAGGGGGAGATAACCAGTTACATAGCAATTGAAAATGATATTACTGCAAAACGCCAGTTGCAGGATAACCTCGAAGAAAATCAAAACAGATTAATTGAAACACAAAAAATTGCCGGATTAGGCACCTGGGAATATCTTATATCAAATAAGAAAATTACCTGGAGCCCTGAAACTTTTAGAATATTTGGTGTAGAAATTAGTGAGAATGCCCCCGATTTTGATCACTATATTAGTTTAATCCATAAAGACGACAGAAGCAAGTTTATTAACTTCATCAGGGAAACTATTGTTGATATTAAAGAAAATGAAGTCGAAATCAGAAATGTACTATCCGATGGAAGTATCAGGTATACATATGGTCGCGCCAGACCAATATTGGAAAATGAAAAAGTGGTTAAACTTCTTGGTGTAGTTCTTGATATTACCGAAAGGAAACGGATTGAGAATGAGCTGACAAAAGAAAAAGAAAAAGCCGAAGAATCAACAAGGGCTAAGGAGATGTTTTTAGCCAATACAAGCCATGAAATCAGGACACCGATGAACGCCATAATTGGAATTTCAGAGCTTCTTAAAAAAACTAACCTTGATGAACAGCAACACGATTACCTGGATATAATTGAGAATTCAGCTGATAACTTACTTTATTTATTAAATGATATTCTTGATGTTTCTAAAATCGAATCTGGTAAACTTGAATTTGAGCAAACAGGATTCAAAATGATTGAGGTGATAAAAAGTGTTTTAAAATCATCAATGTATAAAGCTAAAACAAAGAACCTTGAGCTATTATGCAATTGTGAAAATGAGAATGATGGACTGATATTAATTGGGGATCCTGTGCGCTTAAATCAGGTGCTATTAAACCTTGTAAATAATGCCATTAAATTTACCGAGAAAGGAAGCATTTACATTAATTTATACATACTTAGTGAATCTGAAAACAAAGTAAAACTTAGTTTCAATGTTATTGATACCGGAATAGGTATACCTGAGGAAAAACAAAGACTAATTTTTGAAGACTTTCAACAGGTTGATACCAGTACTACCAGAAAATATGGAGGAACGGGATTAGGATTATCAATTAGTCGCAAACTTGTTAATTTAATGGGAGGAATGCTTAAAGTTGAAAGTGAAGAAGGTAAGGGGGCTCATTTTAGTTTTGAGTTGGATTTTGAACGTGGAACTCAAACGGATTTGGCTGATTCAAGCATTAATCACGATTCAAATTTTGAACAATTTGATCTCGAGAACAAGAGAATATTAATAGTCGAAGATCAGGAGTTTAACCTTCTGGTTGCTCAGCAAATTATCCGGCCCTATGGATGTATTGTAGATAATGCGTTTAACGGCAAAGAGGCCATAAATAAAATTACAGATAACAATTATGATTTGATTTTAATGGATATCCAAATGCCAATTATGGATGGAATTGAAACTACTCAGTTTATTCGTAACCATATGCCATTGCCAAAATCCAATATTCCAATTGTTGCTTTAACAGCAAATGCTATTAAAGGCGATAAGGAAAAGTATTTGAATCTGGGAATGAATAATTATTTGTCAAAACCATTTAAAGCCAATGATCTAATGTCTGCGATTGTTAAGGAGTTAAAGCTTGATTTATTGATTACTGAAAAGTTTGTTGAGGATAAAACAGATTTTGAAGTTGATAAATTATACGACTTATCACAAATAAAAGAAATGGCAGGAGGCGACTCAAGTTTTGTTGTATCAATGATTAAATCGTTTATCGAGCAAAGTAAAATGGCATTCGATGAGATCGATGTCACAATAAAAGCTCAAAATTATGAAGAACTTGCAAAGGTCTTTCATAAATATAAAACCATTTATTCTTTCATGGGTATAGGTTCAATATTTAATGAGTTTGTTAAACTTGAAGATATGGCGAAGTCAAGTCAGCCATGGGATGATATACTTAAGATTATTGAACGAATATCAAATAAATTGAATCAGGTTTATCTTGACTTGGATGATGAAACCGAATCTTAAAATTTATTATACACCAATTAAATTATTGAGGTGTATAAATAACTACTTACTTATTTGCTCTTAATTATAAGCCACAGATTAACAAATTTTTGATTGAAATCGCCAGAAATAATTTTCTCGAACTATACCTGTCTTCGATAGATATAACAATCTGTGCATTTTTGATTAAAAGAAGAGTTATACATTTTTAACTAAAATTAATTTTTTAATCTGTGAATCTGTGGCAAAATATTTTTCACATATTAATTGGCAGACTGATTGTATCTAAACGGTATAGTTATCTAGATGTTAAAATAAGTAACTAAATGTACACCTCAATTATATTAATCGATTAAAACTTTGCCATCTTCTTTCCTCGCTTTCAATAAAAGAATCAAATTTAGAAGGCTGCTCTATTTTAATAGAAATAGGCTTTTCAGTCTTTGGGTGGCTAAACCTCAGCTCCACAGCAGCTAAAAATAATCCCTTTCCCTTAAGTATGGGTCCTGTACCGTATTGTTTATCACCTAC
This sequence comes from uncultured Bacteroidota bacterium, assembly GCA_937912115.1. Taxonomy (GTDB): domain Bacteria; phylum Bacteroidota; class Bacteroidia; order Bacteroidales; family F082. The sequence continues at coordinate 62,442 of CALDOI010000258.1, forward strand.
GATTGGGAAACCGTAATCAGCCATTTGAATACGTAATTGGTGAGTTCGGCCTGTATGAGGGTATAGTTCGACAAGTGAAACCCACTCGGTTTTTAGTGATCTGCCACGACTAATACACTTATAACTTGATAATGCCTCTTGTCCGTTAATGGAGGTATTTATTTCACCACTATCATTAATATTACCGGCAACAATAGCCCGGTATTTTTTATGGATTTTCCGTTTTTCAAGTTGCTGGCCAAGTAGCATAAGTGTTGAAGCCGTTTTTGCAACTAATAATAATCCAGATGTTGGTCTGTCCAATCTGTGAACAGGACGGGCCCACTTTAAAGCATCTGGTTCAGTTGAAATACTGATTTTTGATACTAAAGCATTTTGTATTGTTTTAAATTTGTTGCCACTAACTTCAATGCCGGCTGGTTTGTTTATTACCGCTAAATGTTCGTCTTCATAAACTACTTCAAGTTCTAGATCGTATGGTTTTGGTGGATTATGTTCAAGATCAATTAGAACTATTTCCTGACCTTCAACAATCCAACTTCCCGATGGAATCTTATTTCCATTAACTAACAACGCTCCTCTACTAATAATTTTCTTCATGCTGCTTCGTGAAGGGATTATTGTAAACACTTCTAATGCGTATTCCAATAAGCGAATTTTTGAAACTCCGGATGGAACAGTATGTTTTTGGATGATAAACATTTTTAAATTTTTCACTTGAAAAGCAACTATTGTATAGTTGATGTGATTTTTATTTTTTTAGTTTTCTTTTTTCAGAAAAGAAATTACTGAGAAGCTCGCTACACTCTTTTTCCATTACTCCACCAATGATTTCTGTCTCAGGATGAATAACAGGATCAGTCATTTTCGAATATCCTCTTTTTGCATCATGAGCACCATAAACAATTTTCCCTATTTGTGTCCAATATGATGCTCCTGCACACATTAAGCATGGTTCAAGAGTAACATAAAGAGTACATTCACGCAAGTACTTACCACCAATATAATCAGCTGCTGATGTGAAAGCCTGCATCTCTGCATGTGCTGTAACATCGTTTAATGTCTCGGTAAGATTATGTGCTCGTGCAATTATTTGATTAGCATAAACAATAACTGCCCCCACAGGCACTTCGTCTTTTTCTAACGCCAGTTGGGCTTCCTGTAGAGCTATCTTCATAAAGTGCTCGTCCGACATAATTCCCAGGCTCATAACTCAAATGCTTTTTCGATTCCTGGTTTTGGAATCTTGGTTAGTTTCACACCGATCAATAGTATTATTGTTTCAATAATTATTGATGGAACAAAGGATGATTTTGGGTTAAAGCTTTCGGGTGAATAAACTCCCAGGATAAATAAAAAGAGGTTAACAAAGAAAGCCACAAGGATGCTAATTATCACAGCTTTTCGATATGCAAAGGCATTTTTCTTAATCAAGGCAAATAGAGTGATAGGGGCAAAAATTGTAATTGTTGAAATACCAACCACCATCAAATCCACAATGTTAGGGAATACCAGAGCAATGAACAATGCGGTTATGCCAAAAATAAAAGTGGCAATCCTTATCATTTGATGTGCTTTTGCTGATGATGCCGGTTTTTTCTTTCTCCAGCCAACAAAGTCTTTAACTGCTGAAATGGAGATAATATTTAGAAAGCTGTCTCCTGATGACATCAGCGCTGATAACAAACCAACAACTGCAAACGACATGATGAATCCACTACTATGTCGATCAATAAATATATATGCTACACCTGCGGTTTCATCAGGTGAAATTTCATAGTCAATTACTAATCTAACTGCCATCCCCACCAAGGGAAATATAATGTAAAATGGGAGCATTCCCAAACCAGACCAAAGGCTTACTTTGCGTGCAGTTTTTTCATCTTTTGCGGCCAGTACTCTTTGCCAAATATCCATACGTGCCAACACCGACCACGACAAAAATATGGGCGTACCAACCAAGAATACTATACCCAACTGAGTTCCATTAAGCATTTCGCGAGGTAGCTCACCCAATCTACTGAACATCTCGGTATCGGTTAATATGCCTGGAATAAATATCAGAACAATCATTATAACAATAGCAATAAATTGTATTGTGTCTGTTATAATTACTCCCGATAATCCTGCAATAGCAGTATATGCAATAATGATAATTGCCGAAATAATTGCCGCTGTTTGATATCCAATTTCAAAGGAAAACTTTAATAAGCTTGCCATTGCAACAAATTGTGCTGCCAGAATGAAAAAGAAAATGAATATATTAACACCACTAACTGTAGCCGAGAATATTTTAGCAAAGTTTTTTTCTTCAGGTGTTGTATATGTGTGATTTAGAAAATGAGGAAAACTATAGATATTCTTTTTTGCTCCAAAGTCGCGGATTTTACCTGCATATTTCCATAATATTCCAAACCCAATTACATATGCTACCCCAATTGCAACTGCTGCAAAACCCGACTCATACCCCAAAGCCATAAGGCCGATTGAAGTACCTCCACCAACAAATGTTGCCAACACAGTGAATACGAGAGGTAGTGTTTTTGTGTTACGATTGTTAACCATATACTGGTCAATATCTGAGGTTTTAAGATGTCGTAACGATAGTATAATTATAACAATTAAATAAAGTGCGATCCAAAATATTAGCCAGCCCATAGTTATTATTGTTAGTTAGAATTATGCAGTTTATAGTTTTATTGATTTATATTTACCTTATCTACTGTAATTTAGTTGTCAAATCTTATTTTTATATATTCGTTTATTTCAGTAAGGGATGATATTTCCTGAGAAGCATTACCTGAGCGTACATAGAATTTTTCAATTTCATTACCCTGATTATTTTTTATTTTGAGAAATATTGGGTTTTCTGAAGAACTAACTTGAATTACACAAATGGTCTTTTCATCGAAAATTGGAAAAGCCATGCTTAAGCTTTCATTTGAAAAGGCAATACCGTACTGATTGTTTATGAGCTTCCTTAAGTGAAGTTCAAAATAGTCAACATCTCTTTTCTTAAGTGTGTTAAAGTCATTTTCAAGTCCTAATATTTCTATATCATCGCTTACTCCAATAAATAATGTGCCTCCTTTTGCATTTGCGAAGGCAGCAATACTTTTTAAGATAACGTTTTCCAGAATTTTATTTACTTTGCCCTCTCTATAATCCCATCTTAGCGATGACTTAAATTCAACAAATTCCGTTTCCCCTTTTTTGATAAGATCTAATACTTCGTCATGAGGTAGAGTTATTATTTCCTTTTTTGGAGATGATGGTTTGACTTCTTTCTTTTTTCTGAAGAGTATCAAAGTAGAAATTATTGTTATAAGTAATAGCCCAAATGACAAGTACAAATATAGAATTTCTTGTTTTCGCTCTGTCTCAGCAAGGTCGGCTGCCGATAATGTAACTGCAAATCCATTAATACCGATCGTAGGTTCGATATTTACTATTCGGGTCCAGTATATTTGGTTAAATTTCTCAAAAGAATAAGAATGGGATTCACTATTTTGATTGACCTTCCACTTAGCAATTTGATTAGCGATATCTCCTTCCATACTATTGTATGCAGAAATATTAATTGTATCATTAGTAAGAATAGGAGTTACAATATTATTGTTTGTTGTTAGTATTGTAACGAGAGGTTTATTGAATTTTAAAACTGAAGCGAAATTTTTACTAATGTCGTGAGCACTATAAATTAATCCGGCTACTATAGTATCTCCAATGCTATTATATGTTTCAAATAATAAGGTTAACAGGTCTCTTAATTCTGGTATTTGATCTTTTGAAGATTTCCATACCCATCTTGTAGTGCTTAATTCCTCTTTAAATTCTTTTATATTTTGGTCATCAGGAAATACTCTATAAATATCAGTCCACTCACTAATTGTTTCAAGTTTATTATTCATCCTTATCCAGGAGGAAACACTATCTGTTAAATCAACATCGTATGTGGCAGCCCACGAAGATTTATCACGATAAATAATATAGGTGAAATTATTGTTCGATAAGGCAACACCCTTTAGGTAATTGCTGGAGAGTATCATTTTAGTGGAGAATGTAACTAAGTCATCAATTTTTATGACCTTTTGATTAGTTGTACTAATATTTTGATTTAGATCTTTAATGGTCAATTCACTGGTGGTTAGAAAATCCACCAAATTTACAGTAAATGAAGACGATGCATTAGTTATTATCTCATCAGCAAATGAATTCTCCAAACTCTTAATCCAGTAAGTGAAAAAACTACATATGGTAGTTATTAAAAAAAACCCTACGATAAGGATTTTATTTTTACGCGCCATAGTTGATAATTTATTATTCAAAAATAGGATTTTTACTGGAATGCTGGTTTTAAGGCACCACTTATTAGAGAAAGTCGATATTTCTTCTTAGTCCTTTGTACCTGGTTCGTTGAACTGCTGATCCTTTAAATAATTTGTTGAATAGGGTTTTATCCATTTCCTTCCAACTGGCTTTATTCATTTTTAAAAGATCTTCCTGTGGCTGGAATAATGGTTCATTATGTGGCGATGCAAATCTATTCCATGGGCATACATCCTGGCAAATATCACAACCAAAAATCCAATCGTGAAAATTTTCTTTTTGATCCTGAGGGAGAGGGCCATTATATTCAATGGTTAAATACGACAAGCAACTGCGTGCATCCACATATTTGTCCTTAATTGCATCGGTTGGGCAGGCATCAACACAACTGGTGCAACTTCCACAATAACTTTTTGGATCAGGTTGATCTTTATAATGCAATTCAAGGTCAATAATAATATGACCGATAAAGAAAAACGACCCCCCTTTTTTATTGATAAGCAGAGTGTTTTTACCAATAAAACCCAAACCACTTTTCTTGGCCCACGCTCTATCTAGAACAGGAGCCGAATCAACAAATATTCGTGCATTTTGACTTCCTGTTTTTGTTTGAATAAGGTTAAGTAATTGGCCAAGTTTTTCTTTTATCACATAATGGTAATCTTTTCCATATGCATATTTTGAAATCTTGTAATTATCCTTTTGCTCAAGCCTATTTTTAGGATAATAATTATATAGAACAGTTATAACAGATTTTGCATTTTCGACAAGTAATTGTGGATTGTATCTTTTTTCCTTGTTTCGTTCGAGGTATGACATTTCTCCATTATTTCTACCACTTAGCCAAAGTTCCATTTTTTCTTTATCTTCATTAAGGTGTTCAGCTTTGGAAATGCCACAATCGAAAAATCCCATTTCTTTAGCCTGAGTAATAATGAACTTACTTATTTGTTGCTTTTGTAGTGATTGAATGGGCATAATGAGTTAGTCAGTTTTGGGGTACGGGGGATGGGTTGGTGGGGAATATGGATATATGGGGAAGGGTACTGGGTATATGGGTGTATAACGGTATATTTCAATTATAAACTTTATAAAATTTTTAGTCATATTAGCCTATAATTGTTTATGTTATTGATTACAATTTTTCTTTATACCCTATATCCGTTATACCCTATATCCCCAATCCCTATTACCCTTGCCCTCAATCTCTTAAGAGAAAAGCTAGTTACAACATTAAAAAAGTTTCCCTTGATCAATTTGTTTTATTCTTCCTAAATGTTCATAAGCTCTCTGAGTTACTTCTCGGCCGCGGGGTGTACGCATTATATAACCTTCCTGAATTAAAAAAGGTTCGTATACCTCTTCAATTGTGTCACGTTCTTCACCACATGCAGTAGCTATTGTAGTAATGCCAACAGGGCCACCTTTGAATTTATCAATTATTGTTGTAAGGATTCTATTATCCATTTCGTCAAGCCCATTCTTATCAACATTAAGAGCCTTAAGTGAATACCTGGATATTTCAATATCAATATTACCTGTGCCAACAATTTGGGCGAAATCGCGTACTCTACGCAAAAGCAAATTTGCTATACGAGGTGTTCCTCTACTTCTACCGGCTATTTCGTTTGCAGCACTATCGTCAATATTAACTTTTAGAATGGATGCACTACGTTTAACTATCGAAGCTAAAGTTTTTGAGTTATAATACTCAAGCCGTGAATTTATACCAAATCGTGAACGAAGGGGTGCAGTAAGCAATCCCGATCTGGTTGTGGCACCAATTAAAGTAAATGGATTTAGTGTTATTTGAACCGATCTGGCATTTGGACCGGTTTCTATCATAATATCTATTTTATAATCTTCCATTGCTGAGTAAAGGTATTCTTCAACAACTGCACTTAACCTGTGAATTTCATCAATAAATAGAACATCATTCTCTTCCAGATTTGTTAGTAAACCAGCGAGGTCGCCAGGTTTATCAAGAACCGGCCCTGACGTTGTTATGATATTAACACCAAGCTCGTTGGAGATTATATACGATAAAGTTGTTTTCCCAAGTCCTGGAGGCCCATGTAGTAGAACATGATCGAGCGCATCGCCTCTTTGTTTTGCAGCTTCAACAAAAATTTTAAGATTTTCAACAATACTGGGTTGCCCTACAAAATGTGTAAAATGTGCAGGCCGCAATGTGTTTTCAATCTCTTTTTCGTCGGTGCTTAAATTTAATCCGGATGCGTCAAGGTTTTCATTCATTAATCACATAATTTTTAAACAAAAGTAGATGAAAATCACTTAACAAAGCGAGGAATTTTAAATGTTGTTAATTGTTGGTTTTAGATCAAATAAACTATTTTACCAATTTTGATGATTAAAAGATAATAGAATTAATAATTATTTGTTATATTAGCACCATTGCTTTACTAACGTGATAGCAATAATATTTATGCTGCTATCATCTAATTTCTCAAAGAAATGAAGACCATCTTAGTTGCCATCGATTTTTCAAAAAATGCAGAACATGCATTGCAATATGCGTTGATGTTTGCCAAAAAGTTGGATGCTTCAATCTACTTGGTATGGGTTGATAATTCCTTTTCGGATGAGACAGTATTAGATACCATTACAGGTGAGCTTCGCATAGAGAAAAAAGCATATCTTAAAAACCTTGTTAATAACTATTCTGAATATCTTTCGAAGGGTAAAATTGAAGTTATACTACGTAAAGGGAAGGTTTATCAAGAAATTGCAAAGACTGCTACACGAATTGATGCAGATATGATATTTGCAGGAACTCACGGGGTATCAGGGTATGAGCAGCATTGGATAGGGAGTAATACATATCGTATAGTTACACAAGCACCATGTCCGGTTACAACAATAAGAAATAAATATGTGTTCAAACCAACGATAAAGAAAATATTGGTCCCTCTTGATAGTTCGCTTGAAACAAAGCAAAAACTACCGTTTATATGTGATCTTGCTCTTAAATTTGAAGCTACTGTATATTTGCTGGAAGTTTATAATACGACCATAAGTGTAATTAGAAAGCGAATTGATAAGTTTGGAGTAGAGGCTGTTAATTGTATGATTAGTAAAAGTGTTGATTATAAACTTGAAAAACTTGAAGTTAAAAATGTTGTCGCCTCGATAATTGATTATAGCATTACTAATGATATGGATCTGATTGCAATAATGACTGATCAGGGAACAACAACTGCAAATAAATTTTTAGGCCCCTATGCCCAACAATTAATCAATAACTCAACAATACCAGTTGTAAGCGTTAGGGCAAAATAACATTAAGGATTATTATACTGAAATATGAAAAAAACAATTGGCTTAATTTTTAGTATCATTTTTCTGATTGGGGGTATGATAGCTCAAAATCCTGATGAAGGAAGGGTTATTATTATAAGTGAAGGTCGTGTTGATTCTTTGATTCAACTGCACATCGATCATAATGTTAAATTCCCAACTTTTCAGGGTTATCGAATACAAATACTTATGGCATCTGGTAATGATGCTCTTGATATAACAGAAGAAGCAAAAGCTAAATTCTTAGAAATATATCCTGATATACCTGTTTATCTAACATTTGGAGAACCCAATTACAGGGTTAGAGTTGGAGATTTTAGAACACGACTGGAAGCTGAAAAGTTTCTTGAGCAGATTGACCGAAAATATCCCGGAGCATGGGTAACACAGGATAATATAAATTTCCCAAGTTTGTCGAAATATAACAAAAACAACAGCTATGAGTAAAGTAATTTTAGTGGGCATGGATTTTTCCGATTGTTCGATCAATGCACTCGAACATGCAATCACAATTGCCCGTAAAGCAAAAGCCGGTATTGCAATGGTATGGATCAATCATCTTGATTATTCTAAAGAGATATTTTCTGTAGAGCCGCAGAATATTGAAAAAGAAGTTACCAATAGGTTTGAAGAACTAGTGAAAAAGTACAAGTACCATTTGCATGGTGAAAAAATTGAATACTTTATAAAGAAAGGTAAAGTTTATAAAGAAATGTGCTTAATGGCCGATGAAGTAGATGCATTTCTTGTTATTATTGGAACCCATGGTTCATCTGGCTTTGAAGAATTCTGGATTGGAAGCAATGCTAACAGGATGGCAACAGCTTGTACCCGACCAATAATAACCATTCGTGCTGGTATTGATGTGGGTACAGACTTGAAAAAAATTGTACTACCCTTGGATAGTACAAAAATTACACGTCAAAAATTACCGCTTACAGCTTTGTTAGCCAAATATTTTAATTCGGAAATACATATTCTTGGGCTGTTCACAACAACTTCCGACGATATTCGATATAGAGTTCGAAATTACGTTGCACAGGCCGAGGAGTATCTTGACGAGAATAAAATTAAGTATCAATCAGTATTCTTAGAAACGGATAATATTACTGAAGTTACTTTAAACTATGCTTCAAAAATTGGCGCTAACCTTATTGCAATAATGACAGAACAGGAAACAAGTACAGCTAATTTAATTCTTGGACCTTATGCATCACAAATGGTAAACCATTCGCAAGTGCCGGTATTAAGTATCCACGCAAGTAAGTATTAAACCGATGCTATGTGCATAGCTTTCGCTGAGCTCAGGTGCTTGTTTCGAGGGAAAAAGAATGGGTTATGAGAGCATTAAATTCTCATAACCCATTTTTTATCTCTTAATAATATCACCATTCTTGTTAAAGAAATGGAATTCCATTAATTGGTAATCTTTTATGGATTCTACTTTAATCCAACTACGATATTTAAAAAACCAACCCATTTGAATTGATTTTATACCCTTTGTAAGGAAAGCACTAATGTATGGATGTACTACAAGAGTAAGTTTTTTCTCATTCTGATCATGAATAAGATAATTTAGATTATTCTCTATATCATCAATCAGAATCATGCTGGTTTTAATTTCTCCTGTACCATTGCACGTTGGGCATTTTTCGAGTACAGGAACAATCATTTCTGGTCTTACTCGTTGACGAGTTATCTGAACCAAACCAAATTTACTGGGAGGGAGTATTGTGTGTTTTGCTCTGTCTTTCGACATTTCCTCAATAAGTCGTTGGTGGAGTGCTCTTCTGTTTTTAGCATCATGTAAATCAATAAAATCGATTACAATAATGCCACCCATATCTCTTAGCCTTAGTTGGCGTGCAACTTCAGTAGCAGCCTCCATGTTCACTAACAGGGCATTTTCTTCCTGAGTGTTTTCTTTATTAACACGATGCCCGCTATTTATATCAATAACATGTAGAGCCTCAGTGTGTTCAATAACCAGGTATACTCCACTTTTTATTGTTACTGTTTTTCCAAAGGAGCTTCTCATTTGTTTATCAATACCATATTGATCGAAAATTGAGAGTTTGCCTTTGTATCGTTTTACAATGTCTTTTTTATCGGGGGCAATTGTGCTAATATATGCTTTTGTTTCTTCGAAGAGAGTAGGATCGTTTACATGTATAGTGTTAAACGACTCATTTAAGATATCTCTTAATATCTGGGAAGTTCGGTCAAGTTCACTTAGTACTTTTTGAGGGGGGTTGAGGTGGGATAATTTTTTAATAATTCCTTCCCATTTTCCAGTAAGATCACGTAGGTCAGCATCAAGTTCAGCCACCTTTTTGTTTTCGGCAACTGTACGAATGATAATACCATAATTATTTGGAAGAATACTGGTAATAAGACGCTTAAGTCTATTACGTTCATCTTTACTTTTTATCTTTTGTGATATTGATATCTTATTGGAGAATGGTAGAAGTACTAAAAATCTTCCCGGAAAGGATATTTCTGTAGATATGCGTGGTCCCTTTGTTGATATTGGTTCCTTTGCAATCTGTACGAGTATCTGTTGTCCAGAAACCAATACCTGGTTAATTTTGCCTGATTTTTCTATATCCTTTTCACGTTTAATTGTTTCGTGAGAAGTAAGATCAGCTTTTCCTAGTACACCAAGTTTAACATATTTGTTAAATGTTCTGATTTGTGGACCCAGATCAAGATAATGCAAAAACGCATCTTTCTCGTATCCTACGTCAACAAACGCGGCATTTAGGCCAGGCATTATTTTTTTAACCTTCGCTAGAAATACATCGCCAACAGTAAATTTGTTGTTGATTTGTTCCTTATGTAATTCAACTAGATTTTTGTCCTCAAGTAGTGCAATGTTAACTTCCGATAAACTTGAATCAATGATTAATTCTCTGTTCACATCGTTTATTTTTAATTAATTAAATACCAATAGTCCTATTGGCAATTTAATATTTGAATTTGAAAGTTGACAGGACAAACAGTGTGGGTGTTTTTGGGAGGAATTGGAAAACAATAACACAAGACCATATAAAGTCTTGTGTTATTGTGTAAAAAGAAATTATTATTTCTTCTTATGCCTGTTCTTCCTTAAACGCTTTTTACGCTTATGGGTTGCCATCTTGTGCCTTTTCCTCTTTTTTCCGTTTGGCATAATAATATATTGTTAAAAGTTAATTTAAAAACTATTTAGCTTTTACTTCGTTTACAAAAGTTTTAGCTGGTTTAAAAGCAGGTATATTATGAGCAGGAATTATGATAGTAGTATTTTTTGAAATATTACGTCCTGTTTTTTCAGCTCTTTTCTTAATGATAAAACTACCAAAGCCTCTTAAATATACATTTTCGCCATTAACCATTGTGTCTTTTACGGTTTCCATGAAAGACTCTACTACTGCCTGTACAGCTACTTTCTCAACGCCAGTTTTATTGGCAATTTCAGTTACAATTTCTGCTTTTGTCATCTCAATGATATTTTAAATGATTAAAAATTAGTTTCTTAGTTCGGGCAGCAAAAATAATATAATTTTATTATTACAAGTATAAAAATTGTTTTTTTTTCTCTATAAAATGTTCTTTCTTAGTATTTTCACTATTCCACATCGTTATTTGGAGTTAAAATAAGTGATTTGTTTTCCATAAGTTTGATTTCACATGAATCTTTCGCTAAAAAATATCTAATTTTGAATGCGGAAATTTAAAAGTTAAATAATAAAAAATGGCAGGAATTAACAAAGTAGTTTTAATAGGACATATTGGGAAAGACCCGGATATTTTTACATTTGATGATGGTACGAAACGAATGAGTTTCTCATTAGCAACAACTGAAAGTTATAAGGATAGAACCACTAATGAGTGGAGAGATCAAACGGAATGGCATAATATTGTTGGATATAGATACCTTGCCGAAAAGAATATTGCAAAAGGAGACCTTATTTATGTTGAGGGGAAAATTAAAAACCGAAAATATAACGATAGGGATGGTAACGAAAGGTATATTACTGAGATACTAGCGGAAAAAATAAATATGTTAGCTCACCCACGAGGAGGTGATAATGCAAGCGGAGGAGAATATGCTGGAAATAGGCAGGGAGCCTCTGCAAATACTAATGCCAAAACAGATGCTTCCAACTCTTCGGAAGTAACAGATAGTATTGAGGATGATCTTCCTTTCTAAATTTCAGAAGGTTGGCTTAAGTATTACTATTCTTAGTAATTTTGGCGGGTAATATTTTTTAACTTAAAAATTAGTTTTGGAAGAAATAGAAACAGATTCATTTTTAACGATGTTAAATATTGTTTCTGAACAATTTTTTTTAGGTTTTACACCTGATAGTATTATTGCATCGGTGATTTTAATTATTCTACTTTTTTTCTCGGGTCTCATTTCGGGATCTGAAACTGCGTTTTTTTCACTATCTCCGTCAGATATTGAAACCTTAAAAAACAGAGGAGGTAAAAAAGATAAAGCAATTCTTCTATTGCTAAAAAGACCAAAACGATTGCTGGCAACCATATTAATATCCAATAACCTTATCAATGTTAGTATAGTAATTCTATCAACTTATATCACAGCTAATATATTTGATTTGCAGGCAAATGCACTTCTGGTATTTTTAATTCAGGTTATTGTTGTTACATCTGTTTTGTTAATTTTTGGCGAGATCATGCCTAAGATTCTTGCGAATAAAGAGCCGGTATCGGTGGCAATCTTAATGGTGCTGAACCTAAAAATCTTAATATGGCTATTTAAACCATTAAGCAATATTCTTGTTAAATCAACATCATTTATCGATAGTAGGGTTGGGAAGAAGGGGCACAATATGAGCATGAGTGATTTTTCGGACGCAATCGAAATTACATCCGATCACACTGTAACAGAGGAGGAAAAATTCATACTTAAGGGAATTGCCACGTTTGGCGAAAAAGAGGCAAGTGAGATAATGGTATCGCGTGTTAATGTAACCGGAGTTGAAGAAAAACTAAGCTTGGTTGAGGTCAAAGAAATTGTATTGAAGTCGGGGTTTTCACGAATTCCGGTATATAATGAAACGATTGATAATATTCAGGGGATATTATACATAAAGGATTTGTTACCATTGCCCATGGATGAGCATACTCCTCATTGGCAAAGCTTTATCAGGAAACCTGTATTTTTTGTTCCCGAGAACAAAAGAATTAACGATTTGTTGCAAGAATTCAGACAGAAGAAGATACATATGGCAATTGTAGCTGATGAGTATGGAGGCACATCAGGTATTATAACTCTTGAAGATATAATTGAAGAAATTGTTGGCGATATAAGTGATGAATTTGACATGGAGCCTCTCCAGTTTAAATTTGATAAGCTTGCTTATAATACCTATTTATTTGAAGCAAGAACTCCCATTGTTGACTTTTGTAAAATTCTAGGTCTAAATGATGATATTTTTGATGAAAACAGAGGGGAAGCCGACTCATTGGGAGGGTTGTTACTAGAAATAGAAAATAAAATTCCTGAGCCGGGATCTATCATAATTTTTAAACAACTTCAATTTGAGGTTATGGATTCCGACCAAAGAAAAATAAATAGCATAAAGGTAATTATTGATGATAATAAGCTTGAAAAAGATTTGGAAGTATAGCATAATAATAAGTATAATTATGATTATGACTTCTTGCGATCAAAACTATACTCCACTACCACGGGGTTATTTTAGGATTGATCTTCCTGAACACACTTACAAATTGTCGGATACTACACTTCCCTATTATTTTGAATACCCTGTTTATACATATTTACAGAGTTCACCGCAAAATCCTGATCAGAAATACTGGCTAAATGTAGAGTATCCGCAATTTAAAGCAACAGTATTTTTGAGCTACAAAGAAATTGACAACAATCTTATTACTTATCTTGAGGATTCATATACATTAGTTTCGAAGCACATCCCCAGGGCTGAAGATATTCAAGATAGTTTAATAGTTGACAGGGTAAGAAATGTTTATGGCTTAACATACAAAATTAAAGGTAGCGGAGCAGCATCTCCTTATCAGTTTTTTGTAACTGATAGTGCATCACACTTTGTAAGGGGTGCTTTGTATTTTAATATCGTTCCAAATAACGACTCACTTGAGCCAGTTATTGATTTTATAAGAACAGATATTGAGCATTTGGTTAATACTATTAAGTGGAATTGATCAGAAATGTCAGTGATGCATATTATAAGGTGTTGAAAATCACAATCTAATAAGCCTCTTTTTGACCTATTAACAATAACCAGTTGGTTAAGAAAAAAATCTTTATATCAAGTGCAATCGACCATGTTTCGATATATTGAACGTCAAGTTCTACTCTTCGTTCAATATCAGAAACTTGTTTAACCTCTCCTCGGTATCCGTTTACCTGTGCAAGTCCTGTCATTCCAGGCTTAACAGTATGTCTCAGCATAAAACGCTTAACAATCTTGCTGTATTCACCGGTGTGTTTAAGCATATGAGGACGAGGTCCAATAAACGACATTTGGCCTAGAAAAACATTTATAAACTGGGGTAATTCATCCAAACTTGTTGTCCGTAAAAATTTCCCAATTCGTGTAACCCTATCATCATTAATACTCGCTTTTTTATTATCCGCATCACTATTAATAGACATAGAACGATACTTGAAGATATTAAAAATTCGTCCTCTTATCGAAGTTCTTTTCTGTCGAAAAAAAACTCCTTTTCTATCCCCCAACGCATTAATAAGCATTAAAATTGGTGTTAACCAACTTAGTATAGTAATAATAACAAATGAAGATATAGCGATATCAAAAACTCTCTTTATTAGTTGATTATACCAGTAACTTAAAGGTCCGGGATGTATTTCAATTACAGAAATATTTCCATAAGGAGTAAGTTCGGCCGTTTTATACTGAAAGTTGCTTAAATCGGGAACTATACATATTTTTACTGCAAAATTTGATAATGTCTCAGCAATAACGGACATTTTTGGTTTAGGTATCCCTTCATACGCAATATATACTTCGTCTATATTATTAGTATTTATGATACTTGCTAAGTCATCCCAACTGCCTATTATGTCTTCCTTCTCATTGAATCGTTCACTTATAATACCAAAACATCTATATCCATCACAAATACTGGTTGAGAAATGTTGAAACAATTGATTCGATTTGTCAGATTGTCCGATAATTATAACATTTCGATAATTAAATCCTTTTCTACGATAGAAAAGAAATGAAAAGTATAATATTAATTTCCATAACATCAATAATATGAATAACGATGGAAAAAGATACTTAATCGTTGAGCGTGGATAATATGATAATGATAATACTTGAAAAAACATTAGAAAGAAAAAGAAGAAAAATACTATGATTTGCAAATATGTAAGTAGTATTGCTTTTTTATGGGTATTGTATTTTATCCTATAGGCTCTAAATACAATGTAAAGTATTAGCCATACAACGTTTAAATACAAGTAAAATAATATATGTGTGGGGGTTATTATTGCATTATTAACTGAAACCCAAAACCCAAATACAAAAAGTATGTTTAGTATGATATAATCTCCGGCAGCAGAAATTAATGTTATATACTTTGAATACCTCATTGTTAATCCCTGTTTAATTTTGAATAATATATTTTACACATTGGTATTTCCAACACATAATGACATTTCTTAAAAGGTATTTGAAAAATGATCTCAACGTATAATTGGTCAACAAATTACAAAAAAATATTCCTACTACATCAAAATGTTTAGTTTCTACGATATTATTTCCTTGATAAATTCTATAAGCCGCTTTATAATTACCAGAAGGTATCATAGTTGAGTTTTTATCAAGTGCAAATATACTATCACTAATTATGTGTTTTTCCATTAAGGTCGTTTTAAATTCATTTTGATAATAGTTATCAGTTGAGAATATATAAATTATCGATGTCCTTTCTGGAAAACTTCTGATTTTCTATGTGGGAAATCTTACACCGAACTTAAGTTATAATGAATAAAATATAGAATTATACATATTATCAATACGACAATCCAAATGAGAATTTTAAAAATTAAGGAGTAATTACTAAGGAATGTGCTTTTGTAACTTACTCCGAGTAAAAATCAATCATATCTTGAATTCCCTTTGAGCAGACAGGGCAAAAAACATCACCACTGAAGCTTTTCATAAGACAATCGTGTACAGGTCTGTATACTCCCTTGGCCACATAACCACCTCCCTCAAAAACCCCGACCTTATTTATGTATTTTTCTGTATCGGGAGTTGGAATAGGCGTTTTTTTCTTCACCATCTCTTTCCATTTATTCTCAAAATCAACTATTGTAGTGATATTAGGCTCCCATGGTTCAACTTCAAGATTATAAAAATCATTGTACGATGTTGAGGATGTGTAGTATTCATCAGCAAGTCCGGCAAAACCATGCCCCAATTCGTGTATAAAAATTTGAGCGGCCTTTTCATTACTGTTTACGCTTACATTGTAATAATTGTAAATTGCTCCACCACCGTATTTTTCATTGTTAACTAATATATAAATCTGATCGTAAGGGGCATTTGCTGCAAGATCACGAACACTCTTGTTATCCATCGTCATGCAATACCTTTCGCTGTCGAAGGTGTAGAAATTAGTATTTAGCAGTGTTTGTTTCCAAATATTATTAGCAGGAATGTCGTTTCCCGAATCATTTGAAGGAGCTAATACACCTACGATATTAAACTTATCCTTGTTTT
The DNA here is from genome assembly GCA_937912115.1 of uncultured Bacteroidota bacterium. Lineage (GTDB taxonomy): Bacteria > Bacteroidota > Bacteroidia > Bacteroidales > F082. Next base: position 78,839 of record CALDOI010000258.1, read on the forward strand.
TGTTGTAAGGTGCGTAAGTAAAAAGCCCATCAGCAAAAGCTCGGCAATCATCAATAAAGAGGCCCATTTCTTCACTCGAATATCCTTCTGGTAGAATAACAATATCCACATTTTTTGATGGATCACCTGAAATATGAACATTGAATGTAGGATAAACTAAGCGCCGATCTTCTTTTATAAAGTAGTCATCAGGGTTCACTTTATGCCTGAACTTTTCTTCAAATATGCCATCCCAGCTTCTGGAATACAAAACAACATCAACTTCTTGTTTTGGGTATGGAAAAACAACAGCCTCCGAAAATGATCGTTGGATTTCTTTTGCTTCATTGGTTGTTTGCCATTCTCCAAAAAGTGATGAATATCCACGTGAGTATAATAAGGAATCGTTGGAACTACTAAATACTTTTAAATAATAATTTCCATATTCGAAAGTGTCAATTAGATTAATTTTCGAGCCTCCGCACAACGGTTCTTCAATTAGCTCATCAAAATAATATGCTTCCTGGTTATTATCACCACTATGATAATAATCCATTCTTAGAGTTTTGTCATGAAAATATTTTTCATATTGAGCAAAACCGCATACATTAATGCCGAATAACAATATCAATATTATGTATTTCATAAGAGTAAGTAATTTATTTGCCGGCATTAGCGTTAGTTTCTTCTTGTGGAGATAACCATCCTCCTCCCAGAGCTTTGTATAATTCGATATAGGTTGAAAGCAAGTTTGTCCGGGTTTGAGTATAATCCAATTGTGCTTCAAATGACTGACGCTGTGAATCAAGTACTTCGAGGTAACTGGTCTCACCTAAAGAATATCTGTTTTCGCTTAGCATTTCAGCATTTGTTGCTGCTTTATAACGCATTTCTTGTGCTACCAACTCTTCTTTCAAGGTTTGTATACTTATTAATGCATCTTCAACATCTTTAAAGGCTTGTAATACTGTGCTTTCATATTCGTACAGTTTAGCCTCAGTTTCAAATCGAGCCATTTCAGCCCGTTTTTTATTCTTCCCAAACTGGAATAAGGGACCGAGCAAACTTCCTCCCGCAGACCAGGCTAATCCCCCAGTTGTTAGGGAGGATAAATCGGTACTCGCAACACCAAGCAACCCTGTTAAGTTAAGGGATGGCCACCGCATGGCCTCAGCTGCACCAATTTGTGCATTTTGCGACATAAGCTCAGCCTCGGCTTGTTTAATGTCGGGTCGCCTTTCCAGTAACTGAGAGGGTAATCCTGTTGGAATATCTGGAGGGAAATTCATTTCCAACAAGCTTGATGCCGTTTCAATAACGCATGGATTATTACCAAGTAGTATGCTAAGTGAACTCTCCGTTAATGCTACAGCTCTTTTGTATTGAGGTACTGCTGCTGCAGAAATTGCTCTTTGCACCTGTGATTGATTTAGATCAATTTCGGCAACAATTCCCCACTTATATCTTGCTTCAATAATTAATAATCCGCTGTCGCGGGATGCAAGTGTTCTTTCAGAAACTAATAATTTCTCCTTGTTACTTAAGAGGTCAAAATATGTGCTTGCAACACTTGATATTAAGCTCATTTGAATTGTCCGTTTACCATATTCACTGGCAAGTAAGTCGGCTTGGGCAACTTCGTTTAATCTTCTGTATTTACCCCAAAACCCAATTTCCCAGTTTAACTCAGGATAAGCATAAAAGTTATTGGAACTATTAGGTTGTTTGATGCCTGCATAGTTGCCAGTACCAGCACCAACAGAATAACTAAATGTTGGATACTGATCGGCATTAGTATATCCAATATTTGCTCGTGCAGACTCAATTCTGGCAGCTGCAACAAGCACATCTTTGTTTTCACGAAGAGCAGTTACAATTAATGTATCAAGTACGGGGTCGTTGAATAGTTTCCACCAGTATAAATTAATTGTAGTATCGGTTTGAACGGAGTCAAATCTAAAGGATTCAGGATTATTATAATCGGGTTTCTGAAAATCAGGACCTAGTTTACAACCAGATAGGTAAATGGTTATGATTAATGTTAGTAGTAGTATTTTCTTCATTGGTTTTTTAATTTCGAATTGACCT
>CALDOI010000259.1 GCA_937912115.1 uncultured Bacteroidota bacterium
CCATCAACATACCCTACTCTTGAAGTTCCATTATGTATATTATTTTCCCAATTCCAATATACAACAACAAATCTGTTTGCCTGTAACCTCGATGAAGATATATATGATGTCCATTCAGAAAAAAATTCATATTCTGAACCAAAAGTTATAATATTTCCAGATACTGTTCCAACAATTGACGTTCCGTAATCGCCATTTTCAACATCTGTATAAGACACTACAAAATGTTCGGGATCAAGGCATGTTGCTGATAGTTGTAAAGAACGACCAATACTAAAAACATATTCTGCACCGAAAGTAATTGCGTTTCCTAAAACAGTTCCTACTATTGCTACACCATTATAATTATTGTTATAGTTTGTGTATGTAACAACAAACTTTGTTGAATCAAGATAAGTAAGAGAATTCCTTCCGGCAAACTCTCCCCCTGTATTTATTGAAGAACTATACACATATCCTGTTCCCATTGAGATAGTATTTCCCGAAACTGATCCAATAACTGCCGTTCCGTAGTCTGAATTATTGTTATCTCTGTATACTACTACAAATGTATTTAAGTTCAATCTGGTAACAGGATTGTCATAATAGCCATATGATGTCGAAAAAACAACCTGATTTCCAAATGATATCTCATTACCTACAACTGAGCCTGCTATAACAGATTCATGATCATTAAAAAAATTTAAGCTGTCTCCATAAGATATCACAAAACTGTTGGTGTCGAGGCTTGTAACCCATAGTCTGGCTGTTGGCCAAGAATTAAAAATATAACATGAACCATATGAAATGCTATCATCAGTAATGGTTCCAATAACTGCTGTTCCGTACTTACTATTGCCATGGTCGCTGTAAACCACAACAAACTTATTCTCAGTTAATGAAGTAACAGATGTAAACAGGGTATGAGCATGATTAAAAATCGATTCACCGCTAAAAGTTAAGCTATCTGTGCAAGTATTTGTATTTAAGAAATCAATATTTAAATCCCTATTATAAAAATCTTTATGAATCCGGCTATCTAATTCTTCAATTGGTTGGGCAATTATCATTGCTGAGAATAAGAAAACAATATTAAAAAGTAATAGATTCCTTTTCATGATATATAAAATTTTCATTTCAGGTTATGTGTTGTAAAAGTACAAACTTTTATATCATCACCACACTATCAAAATATCATTACCTTTGCAAAATATTTGAAACAACTTACCACGCAACCTAAAATAATTATACATTTAACAATCAGAAATGACTTACAAGAAATGTCTTGTGCTATGGTTATATATAACTAATGGTATAAGACGAGTAAAATATATAAACACATGAAAAAAAAATCAAGAACAAAAAGGCCTCTAAGTGCCTTAACAGGAATTATACTTAGCATTTTTACCGAAAACCCATTTAAAGCGTATAACTACAAACAAGTTGGCCACCTCATTGGTGTTAAAGACTCTGCCGGCAGGGATTTGCTATTAAAAATCATCACTGAATTAGTAGAGAACAATAGCCTGAACGAAATAAGAAGGGGTAAGTATATGCTTAACCCAGAAAAGCTCCGGGAACTTAGCAATATAAAGAAATACATTACCGGCACGGTTGACATGAAGAAAACAGGCAAAGCATATATTATCCCCGATGAAGGTGGTGATGATATTTATATTGCTTCAAATAATGTTGCCCATGCGTTGCATGATGACAAAGTAAAAGTATTAATATTCCCTAAACGAAAGAGCCATAAAACAGAAGGACAGATAGTTGAGGTATTGGAAAGGATCAAAGACACTTACGTTGGCGTGCTTGAAGTGAGCAAGAATTTTGGTTTTGTAACAACCGACAATCAATCGATGCCATACGATATATTTGTTCCAAAAAGCATGTTTAATGGCGCCGAAAGCGGACAAAAAGTATTGGTAAAAATTGCCGACTGGCCCGAGAAATCAAATAATCCTTTCGGGGAAATCATCGATGTTCTGGGAACTCCAGGCGATAACGATGTTGAAATGAAATCAATATTGGCCGACTATAATTTTCCACTATCCTTCCCTAAAAATGTTGAAAAGGATGCCGATAGAATTCCAACAACAATATCTTCAACAGAAATAAAAAAACGTAGAGATTTTCGAAACACCTGGACACTTACCATCGACCCGCTTGATGCAAAGGATTTTGATGATGCTATCTCACTTGTAAAGCTGGAAAATGGAAACTACGAAGTTGGTATTCACATCGCTGATGTTAGTCATTTTGTTATTCCGGGAACAGCCCTCGATGATGAGGCTCTAGTACGTGCAACATCGGTTTACCTTGTCGACAGGGTAATTCCCATGCTTCCCGAAGTGCTTTCAAATCAGGTTTGCTCACTCCGTCCTAACGAAGATAAACTTACATTTTCGGCCGTTTTTATAATGAACAATAAAGCTGAAGTTCTAGAGCAATGGTTCGGGAAAACCGTTATTAATTCCGATAGGCGATTTACATACGAAGAAGCACAGGAAATTATAGAAACCGGGGAAGGAGAATATGCCGACGAAATAAATGTGCTAAATGCCCTTGCTACTTTACTTCGCAAAAAGCGATTTAATAATGGATCAATAAACTTTAACTCTGAAGAGGTTAAGTTCACATTGGATGAGTCAGGTAAACCTATTGAAACATACATAAAAGAACAAAAAGAGGCTAACCATCTTGTTGAGGAATTTATGCTGTTGGCAAATAAAAAAGTTGCTGAATTAATTGGTAACCCTAAAGAATTAAAGGGTAAAGAACCAAAGACCTTTGTTTATAGAATCCATGATGAACCAAATCCTGAAAAACTAAATGTTTTTGTTCAGTTTCTAAAAAAGCTCGGGTACAGCCTGAATGTAAGTTCACGCCAAACGCTTGCCAGTTCATATAATAACCTTTTCGAAAAAATTCATGGCAAAGGCGAGGAAACAATGATCGAAACAATTGCAATTAGAACAATGGCAAAAGCCATATATTCAACCGATAATATTGGACATTACGGATTAGCTTTCCCATACTATACACACTTTACTTCTCCCATAAGGCGATATCCCGATTTGTTGGTCCATAGGTTATTGGAAAAATATTTAGAGAATGGCAAATCTGCAAATAAAGATGTTTACGAAGAAATGTGTAAACATTCGTCAGATATGGAAAAGAAGGCCACTCAGGCCGAACGTGATTCTGTTAAATACAAACAGGTTGAGTTTCTGCTCGACAAAAAAGGTAAAGTATTTGATGGTGTGATTTCAGGGGTAAGCAAATGGGGAATATTTGTTCAGCTCTTGATCTCCAAAAGCGAAGGTCTGATCCGTTTCAACGAACTTAAAGATGATTATTACTATCTTGATGAAGATAACTACCGAATTATAGGACGACAATCAGGAAATATTTACCGCCTTGGAGATAAGGTAAATGTACTGGTTAAAGATGTTGATATGGAAAAACGGCAGCTTGATTTTGTGATTGTTGATTGATAATTATGCCAAATTCGAGCATATATGGTTTTCGTTTTGTTTCTCACTATATAATACCGAAAATAACACTTTGTGGTACTTTGAGATATCCTTGGTGTTCCTTTGTGGTAAAAAAGCAATTATGAAATTAGATTATTCATATTGTTAATCCTAAATAGTTTCACATTTCAACTAATTGACAATAACTGACAACCAAATAGTTTACCACAAAGTAACCCAAAGTACACACAAAGTGGCACAAAGGAAAATAGCATGTGCTTTTGATATATGGTTATTTGCAGATAGTGAAATGACTTTTTAGTTAACCAAAAAAGGCTGCCCCAGATGGAACAGCCTTTTTTTTATATTCTGGTTATTTCTATTTTATTATAAATTGTCTTAAAAGAAATCCGTGTTCAGTTTTAATCCTAATTGAATAAATACCTGAATCGAATTCAGAAGTGTTTAGCTGACATGAATTGCCACCTATATTTTTCTCAATAAGGAGTTGTCCGAGATGATTGAAAACCTGAATATTAATGATCTTACTGTCAGAGTTTAGATTAAGCAATTCTGTAGCCGGATTTGGATATATCTTTATACTATTAACCGAACTTTCATTAATGCCAATACAGGCATCAACAGTCAGGGTTTCTTCAGCACTTGCCTCACAACCTTCAGCATTGGTATAGGAGTAAATTACAGTATGGTCACCAATTCCGGCATTAGCTGGTTGGAACATTCCATTATCTACAAATTCACCACTGTAAACTCCGCCTTCGGGTAAACCTCCGGTTAGCTCAAGCTCAGTCCATTGAACACATGCTAATTCAAATGGAGCCAATGTAGTATTGGGATATGCAGAAACAGTGATGTAATCTTCCATAAGGGTAGTGGTTGTAAATACACCATCATGAACAGTTAGCTCAACATCATAGGTTCCATCTGTATCATAAGATACACTTGGATTGGTTTCGGTTGAAGTAGCGGGATTACCTCCTTCAAAAGTCCAATTCCAGGTTATAGGAACTCCTTCTGACATATCATTAAACCCAACTGGATTTCCTACACATAGTTCTGTTTCATCAGCATCAAAAGCTGCTGCTAAAGGATAACATGTTGCTGGTGAAAGGCCATTATTGATAAAAATATTGGTAAATGTTGTCGCATTATTAATTGGCCATATGTCTTGTACAACAATTTCATAATCAGGTGCTATAAGAATATAGGTTGGATAGGCACCAATCCCATATGTACTACAAATAGGATGTGATCCCCCATCTTTACTAATTCCACGGAAAACCAAGTCATGTGTTTCCCAATATGAAATGCAGGCGGCATCAGTATCATTACCATAACCAGAAACTGCAATAACATATAGATCAGCTGTACCACAGCCAAATTGTTCGTAAGCCTCGCTTAAATAAGGAACGGTGCTTGTACAGCTAGGTCATGTGGTGCCAAAAAAGTCAATCAACACGTGCTGTCCTCCATCAAGGATTTCGAATAAGTTAAATTCGTTCCCATTGAAGTCAGTTGCTGTAAAATCTACAGCCGTGGTGAGATTGGTTTGAGAATAGCCAATTGTAGCCAGAAACAAACCAACGAAGAGTAGGATTTTTTTCATAAAACTGATTTTAAATTTATAATAACGTACAAATATATTAATTTTTGTGTTCTACATCGATTTCATAAAACAGGTTTTTGCAAACATATTATGATATATGTTTCTTTCCTACCTCGGTAATGTTGATATAGAAACTATCCTGACTCACATATCCTAACGAAAGGAATATGCGTGTAATTACTTTTACAAAATTTTTGGAGCCATCAATCAGCAGTCTAAAATCTTTTTCATTAATGCCTTGCCCGCGTTTTATTATTTCGGAAAGTAATATTTGTTTTACCTCCTCAACATGATCCACATGAATATACTCTCCTTCCGAGAAATATAGTTTTCCAATTTTCACAAGATATACCAAACGCATTTTTAATTGATCCTTGCTGATATTTTTACTTAATGCCAGCTTTTCAATTTCTGACAATAAGGGAGTATTTCGCCCAAAATTATTGATTTCATTTTCAAGCCAATTCAATTGTTCCTGACTTTTTTTATCCAACTTAATCTTGTGACTTTTTAAGGCAATGCTTTGTCCTCTCTCTTTTAATAAACCATCCTTTAACATTTGGTCAATAAGAGCTTCCATATAAAGTTTGGCTAATTCTTTTTCCCTAATGTCGATTTTCCCATGAAAATCCTTTAATGCCAGACCTTCTTCCAGCAAATAATTTTTTTTGTGATGTAGTTGAAGTATTTCTATTATTTGATTACAGTACTTTCTATGCAAATCATTATTGATGACTATTGACTTACCTGCATTATTAAATAGCTGGACGCTTCCCATGTTGAATTTTTGAATTTCATCTAATATGAGTTCTGATGGCTGACCTAGTGATTCCGCCAATTCATCCACAAAAATGGGTTGGGCTTTTTTATGAACTTCATAATTAATGAGCTCGAATAAATGCTCGCTATACAGGATTGCATTAGCCAGATTTTGTAAGTTGTGTATCAATTTAGGGGTTCTTTTCCGGTGATGTAGGGGCTTTGTATCCAGAATTGCACCTCCACCCAAACTTATTGTGTTTGAAGAGTTTCGGATAATAAATTTATCATTAGTCATCAGACATGCCGATTTATCAAGATGCAACTGCACAAAGGCCGGTTCACCAAGCACAAGTTGATCTTTATCAAGTAAATGCATTTTAGCCATGCATTCAAATGTGCCTGAATAGTATATGACTGATGACCATACACCAATGATATTATCATTGGTAAACATATGAAATTGCGCATCAATCATCTGGGTGCTTTCCAGGATTTTGTTGGATAACAACATCCCTCTGGAATATTCTTCAGTCTTCAACCCTGTAAGGTTAAGAGCAGCCCTGTCGCCACCACTAACTTCATTTACTGTTTCGCCATGCCGTTCCATCGACCTTACTTTAAGCTGCTTATTCAAATCCGGACCCAGATACAAAGCTGAACCGGTTTGCAGATTTCCTCCCAGAACTGAACCTGTCACAACACAACCCAAGCCGCTAACGGTAAAAATCCGGTCGATGTACATCCGGAAAACATCATTTTTTGGTCTGTCTTCTAATTGTGCAGCAAGTTTTTCGATTTCCGCAATAAGTATATCCAGCCCTAGTTTTGTATGGGATGAAACCGCAACAATTGGAGCCGATTCAAATACAGAGCCTTCCAGATATTCGATAACTTCCAATTCAGCCATCTCAAGCGTTTCTTCGTCAACCAGATCAGCCTTGTTTAAAACAATAATCCCCTTTTTAACGCCAAGCGTTTCAATAATATTAAGGTGTTCTTTGGTTTGTGGCATAATTCCGCTGTCGGCCGCAATCACTAATAATACGAGGTCGATTCCAAAGGCACCTGCCACCATGGTTTTAATAAAATCCTTATGACCCGGGACATCTATTATTCCAAATGAGTCGCCAGAAGCAAGCTGAAGATGGGAGAATCCAAGGTTAATAGTGATGCCCCTTTCTTTCTCTTCTTTATGAGTATCACAATCAATATTGGTAAGTGCTTTTATAAGAGCTGTTTTACCATGATCAACATGGCCTGCTGTACCAATGATTAAATGCCGCATTATTCTATAACATTTTTATGCGTTTCACCAATTATTCCGGCAACGATATCAGTATCTTCTTCAATCAAAGTAAGCATATCAAAATAAACCTTTCCTTTTTTAAGAATACTTAAGAGTGGTGTTTTATGCTGAAGCAGGGCATGATGCATTTGTTCTGCCATCCGTGATCTCTGCTTGTTTGAGTCCGCAATAAAAGACAGGCAAAGGGCTGTGCTTTCAATCTCTTCACCGGGCAAAGCTCCGCCACCAAATTGCCCCTTACTGGATTGAACTTCGGTTTTGATGCCAAATGCTAATAATTTTTGCTGAAGATTACCAGCCTTTTGTTCCAATTCCTTTGGTTCTTGATTAAGGGTTCTAAACAGCATGTTTTTACTGTTTAGTTCATGATTATTGAGATAGTATGAGCAGTTGGTTTCAAGGAAAGCAATGTTAATCTTATCAACCCGTAAAGCCCTTAACATAGGATCTTTTTTTAGTTGGGCAATTAGTGTTTTTTTACCTGCTATGATACCGGCTTGTGGTCCGCCCAACAATTTATCTCCACTAAAACAAAGTAAATCGACCCCGGTTTTCAGGCATTGTTTAACATCGGGTTCATTTTTGAAAGCTTTATATGCAGTTTGACTTAACAACCCCGAACCCATATCATATACTACCGGAATTTTATTTTTTTTACCTATGGCAACTAATTCTTTCAAGCTTACCTCCTCTGTAAAACCCACAATAGCATAATTGGAGCGATGGGCTTTAAGCAGTATGGCGGTATTGTGGTTGATGGCATTTTGATAATCGGAAACCTTTGTTTTATTTGTAGTCCCAACTTCGACCATGTTGCAATCGGAAGCTGCTAATATGTCTGGAATACGAAACGAACCTCCTATTTCGATCAATTCACCTCTTGAAACAATAACCTCTTTATCTTTGGCGAAAGCCCTTAGTATGAGCATTATTGCTGCTGCATTATTATTTACAACCAACACATCTTCGGCGCCGGTTAAATATTTCAGAATATTACCTGTATGTGAATTCCTCGACCCTCGCTTACCAACTGCCAAGTCAAATTCCAGATTATTATAGCCCCTGAGCTGCTGCATTACTTCACGCAGCATATCCTCTCCAAAAGGAACCCTCCCTAAATTGGTATGAACAATAATTCCGGTTGCGTTTATAACCTTGCGTAGGTTCTTTTGTTTGAAGGTAAGTTTTTTTTCTCGAATACGGTTTACGATTATCTCCTGCTCTGGAAATTTTGCCCCAGCTTTTAGTTCTTCTTTTAGTTCATTTAATACTTTGCGAATACAATATTTAACGAGATCCTGATTGCTGCTTGTGATAAGATCTTTAATTTCAACTTTGCTCAACAAAGTGTCCATACCCGGAATTTTTCTCAACTCTTCCACGACAACAATTTAAATAAATAAAGAAAGCAGAGGGGGCAGGGATCGAACCTGCCACAGCCGGTATTATCCGCCTGCTACTGGTTTTGAAGACCAGGCGAAACACCAGTTCCATCCCCTCTTTGATAATTCATTCGCAAATATAATATTTGAAATGGCTTTATCAATATTTTGATTATCTGCTTAAATCAAGGACAACATGAAAACTGTCACGGTTGTTTTCAAGACGCTTTATTTTATTTTTGCTATAACCTTTCGGTAAACTTTTTTGTAAAGAGGCTAGCATTGAGGTGACTAAAGTTTCACGAAAACACAAGCTTGGTCTGGAGCTATTTAGAACATTCAAAAACCAATGGCAAACTTTGAGGATTATAGAGATCTTTTTTGAAGGAACTGTAAGCTTTAATTATTCCAAATCCTGCATCTGTGAGAGCAGTTTCAATTTGAGATTTTCTTATGGGAAAAAGCTTAACATTGCTTTCAAGCATCTCGTTAGTTTTCTTTATGGTTAGAATCGTTGTAAAATCTATCAACCCATTTTCATTAAGGTTATAATTCCGTTCAAATTTTATTCTATCATTCTCAATTGTGGGAAGGCCAACTAAATTGTTGTCAAGAATATTGTCGTAATTTATTAACTGAAAAAGGAATTTGCCTCCAGGCTTAAGCAAATGCTTTACTTTCCTAAAAAACAATTCAATATCCTTAAGATTTTGAAGATGAACAATGGTATTGCCAAAACAAAGAACTGTATCAAATGAACTATCGTCAAAATCTTTGTCGATACCCAACATGCCACAGTTTTGAAAATCAATATGTTTTGCCGAAGAAGTATTTCTTGCAATCTCCAACATATCACCATTGGTATCAATGGCCGATACTGATTCATATTCAGATGAAAGTGCAATAGCTAACCCCCCTGTTCCACACCCCACATCCAGTAGTTTCATTTTTTCAGATTCAGAAGAACATGATAATACAAAAGATATTTGAACTTGATTTAAAGGAAATATATCATTGTAGTATTTTGATATTCGGGTATAGAAATCCATTTGTGATATTATTTAGATAGTGATGAAAGTTAGATTGTCCTTATAATCGTATTCCTAATTTGAAAATATTAGCGATGAAATTACTAGCTAAATTTCCTGTCAAGAAGTTCCCTTAGTCTAAGGTATGCTTCATTATCGTCAGCCCACTGAAACTGTATTCTTAATTCAAATAGATATGTGTCAACGCCTTGCTTTGTTGCAAGATCGTTTATGTCGTCAAGGATTTTATTATACCTTCCCAAATCACCGTTGAAAAGCTCATTAATAAAAAGAAATTTTTCATTTATGCCTATGGCTTCGCGTATATTCCCTACGTGTGATTTCTGCATCTTCTCGGCAATGCTTTGCTCTTCACCAGTAGAGTATTTTTTTGCTATACGATTATCAGAGCCTCCTGAGAATAAATCATAGGTGGTTTGTTTCGTAGCAATTTTTTCAGGCTCTACCCTGTCTTTTTCTCTTATTGAATCTGGTTTCTTTTCTGCTTTAGATGCAAAAAAAATGGTTGGTTCCGGCACTACTTCCTTAACTGTTGGTTGTGATATTATTTCTAATTCCGGCTCAGTTTTAGGTAAAGACACTACAGGTTCTGGCATTATTTTTTCTTCAACAATCTCAGGTTTGTGAATTACATCTGAAACCTTTTCTTCTTTAATTTCAACAACTTCCACATCTTCCAAAATTATCTCTGTAACTTTTGGTTTTACTATTGGAGCTTTCCGAGCAATTGGTTCTTCCTTTATATCAAATAATTCTTCAAGCTCAAAAACCTGCTCGTAAAATTCAATTGTTTTTTGTCGAAGCATGTCAACATCCAGCGAATGTACCTTGTATCCATCCCTCTTAAGCCTGTTAATGTGTGCCTTGAGTGTGTCAATCTGTGTGCTTAATCTGATTAATATTTTTTCCTTATCCATTGATCAAAAGTTCTTATTTTTGTGATTCCAAAAAGTTTATTGATAGATTTAAAACGGCAATGGTAAACTATTTGGTATAATGTTCAAAAGTAAAAAAGAATATCAATAACTAGCTTATGTTTCTTGAAAAAGACCATAATAAATCTGTTAGATCAGGTTGGATCGAAGTTGTATGCGGATCAATGTTTTCAGGAAAAACGGAAGAGTTAATACGACGGCTTAACCGTGCCAGAATTGCAAAACAAAAAGTTGAAATTTTTAAACCTGCCATTGATACAAGATACGATGATGAAGATGTTGTATCGCATGATTCTAACTCAGTATCTTCAACACCGGTCCAAAGTGCTACTCAAATACTATTTTATGCTGAGGATTTTGAAGTTGTAGGCATTGACGAAGCTCAGTTTTTTGATAATGAATTGGTTCAGGTATGCAATGAACTTGCTGCAAAAGGCAAAAGGGTTATCGTTGCCGGATTGGATATGGATTACCTTGGAAAACCCTTTGGTCCAATACCAAACTTAATGGCTTCAGCAGAGTATGTTACCAAAGTACATGCTATTTGTATGAGTTGTGGAAATTTGGCAAGCTACTCACACCGAACTGTAAAAAATGATAACCTTGTTGTACTTGGCGAAACAGATTCCTATGAACCACTTTGCCGGGTTTGCTTTCAAGAGGCTCTTAAAAAAGGTGATGTAGCTGATAATATTAATTCATAGATTACTTCTCTCTTAGCTAGAGTAATCATTCTCATCTTAAATGATAAAAATTGGAAACAACAACCATTGTTCATTTTCTTAATTTCATAGTAAATTAATAATCTGTGTATCTGTGGCATTTTTTTTAATTTTGCCGTTCAATTTAAAAAAACACATTCAAATGAAAAATTTATTTCTAGTTATTGTATTATTTTTTAGCATCCAGCTAATGGCACAAACAGACAAACCTGAAACGGTTGCTCTTATCCATACAACTATGGGTGATATTACTGTTAAACTTTATAATGATACTCCTTTACATCGTGATAATTTTATTAAGCTTGTTAATGAAGGTTGGTATGAAGGATCTTATTTTCATAGAATAATTCAAAACTTTATGATTCAGGGCGGTCACAATAAAGATGGTAAAGTTGATCCTGGCTACACCATTGAAGCAGAGATATTACCAATTCATTCACACAAAAAAGGAGCATTGGCAGCTGCCCGCTTAGGAGATCAGGCAAATCCTGAAAAAAGATCATCAGGATGTCAGTTTTATATTGTGCAAAATCAAAACGGCACTCCACATCTTGATGGTGGATATACAGTTTTTGGTGAAGTTATTATGGGATTAGATGTTGTTGATAAAATAGCAGCTGTACAAACAGGAAGAGGTGATATGCCAGTGAAACCAATTACCATGACCATTGAAATTGTAGACTAGTTATAAATTTTCGGGAAAAAGAAGAGCAGTAATAGGATAGTGATGAAAGATAAAATAGGGAAATTATTGGAGGATGTAAAAGAGTTTAATGCCGAAAACATTGAACAACTTGAAGCATTTAGAATTAAATTTTTAAGCAAAAAAGGCATAGTTACATCTTTGTTTTCCGATTTTAAAACTGTTGATCCTACTGATAGAAAAGAAATCGGGCAACTAATGAACGGTTTAAAAAATGCTATTCAGGATAAAATAGTTTCCATCAAAGAAAGCTTTGAAAACACAGCAGAGGTAGGCGAGAAACCAGACCTTACTCTTCCTTCATCAGCACCGTTGGGAACACGGCATCCACTTTCAATTGTTCGCAATGATATAATTGACATTTTTTCACGTATTGGCTTTAATGTAAGTGAGGGACCTGAAATAGAAGATGATTTTCATAATTTTTCTGCATTAAATTTTCCGGCCGATCACCCTGCAAGGGATATGCAGGATACATTTTTTATTGAAAAAAATCCTGACATAGCCCTACGTACACACACTTCATCAGTACAGGTAAGGGTAATGCAAAACTCCGCCCCTCCTATTCGTACAATTTCTCCTGGTCGTGTTTTTCGTAATGAAGCGATATCTGCACGAGCACATTGTATTTTTCATCAGGTTGAAGGCTTGTACGTTGACACTGATGTAAGCTTTGCAGATTTGAAGCAAACACTTTACTATTTCGCCAAGGAATTATTTGGTGAAGGCACAAAAACCAGATTCCGTCCATCATATTTCCCATTTACTGAGCCTTCGGCTGAAATGGATATTTCGTGCAATATATGCGGAGGAAAAGGTTGTAATATTTGTAAATATAGCGGCTGGGTAGAAATACTGGGATGTGGTATGGTTGACCCTAATGTGCTTGATGCTTGTGGTATTGACAGCAAAAAATATACTGGTTTCGCATTCGGAATGGGAATTGAACGCATAACAATGCTTAAATATCAGATTAACGACCTTAGGTTGTTTTTTGAAAATGACATTAAGTTTTTGGATCAATTTAAATCAACAATATAACAGGAGGGGTTGTCCTAGTTCTCAACATGGCTGCTCGAGATTTGTAATCAGGGGTGTTCGGAAGAATATTTGAGGAAATTCACATGGGTTTTAACAATTTGATGGTTGCTCATGTTGATAACTTGGGAATTGTTCTGGGGTCTTCAAAAAGAACAAATGTCAATCACTATGTAAAGGTTATAGATGGCAGCAGCGTGTTCTTTCTGCTTTTATATTCGATGTAAGAATGTCAACGTAACAGTCTTCGTACCATGGAAGACATATTTAATAGCCCAACATTTAAGTTCCTTTTCAATCTTGACCAAAGCAAAACAGTAAAATACAAATCCCTACCAGTAGAAACATAATTTTATTGCCCGAGCTAAACCGGCCAGCCTAACCACTTTGCAATAAATTTTTTTCGATTCTGTAATTCACAATAAAAAAGTTTTTATTTTTAAGTCGGTTAAAGAAAATCGTTTAACGGGTTCTGCGATTTCTTTAATCATCTGGGAAAATCTGATTTTTCTGAGCCCGCCATGTAAAACCAATTATTATGAAAAAAGTTATTTTACTGTTTTCTTGTGTTTTGTTTTTGTGTAGTCAGGTTTTTAGCCAGAGTGAGTTCAATTTACCTGATATTAGAACATTTATTAAAAAAGAAAAAGCAGCTAATATTCCACATTTATCTGCGAATCAACAAACGAATAAGAACAATCCCAACACAAATTATAATGCTAGGCGTGAAATAAATACCATTCCCCAATATCTCGATTCAATTTATGAACATAATCAGGATAATGATCTAAAGTATGAATATAACTATGATCAGCTAAATCAGCTCGAAACCGAATATGTGAATTATGTATTCGATGGAATAAAAATTCCCTACATGAAAATAGTATATACCTATGAGCATGATACATTGATAAAACAAAAGTTATATTACGGCATGGATTATGAAAATTTTCAATGGTATCCTGGTTTTAAAACTGATTTCGAATATGACGACTTCACACTTGAAACTCTAACTACCTATGAGAGTGACTCTTCATCAACTAATTGGATTCCCATAGAACAATTTAAGTATACATTTAATAATTTTGGTAACTACAGCGATATTACCGTTTTATCCTATGATACAATTAGTGCAACATGGAATAATGCGGTGTTTTTAGTTTATGGATGGGATGCAAATCAACATCTTATTGAATACATTAATCAGGAATACAATGATTTAACAAGTAGCTGGGTAAATGATTATAAATGTGTCAGCACATACAACACAATGGGGTTGAAAACAGAATATATTAAATATAACTTTGTGTCAAATTCCTGGATTCCATCAGATAAACTTGAATATACACATAATTCGCAATCACTGTTAGATAAGGAATTACGTTACACATGGAATTCTTCATCAAACAGTTGGAGTATTTCAT
>CALDOI010000260.1 GCA_937912115.1 uncultured Bacteroidota bacterium
AACTTAATTGCAGTTTCGTTTTTTAATATTGAGGCCGTAGGTACATATTCTGCATCGCAAACATATTGTAAACCTATTAGCTCAGTATCATCCTCAATTCCTATGGTATTGCTATCTGTAATTTTAATATCCTTATATTGAATAATAATCTCACCGTCTCCTGATTCTGTTTTATAGTACTCAGGATCGAGAAGTATTGCTTGAAAAAATGTGGTTTGTGGCCCTAAGTTGTTATCATTACTAAAAACACCATCCCATTCAATAATAAAACGGTGATTATTATCATCATAATAATAATAAATATCATCATCTGAAAAATATCCACAATATAAATCATCCCAAAAAGCAGCCACCATACAATCTACATTATCGGGGTTTGGCATAGGAAAATTTATTGGTTGAGTTTGTATTCCGCTACCAAAAGCTATCCAGCCATCTATGCTAATACGCAGTTTATCATAATCACTTCCATAAAATTTAAATGAAAAAGGCAGGTCTACCGTTTCAGTATAATCACCTGTATATAGAACCATTATTTTTTCTCCAACTTCATTTATTTCTACCCAATCGTAAACAGGTGATTGATAATAGATTGTATCTTCGTTTGAGTATGCATAATATCCGTATGAATCGGGGCCTGTATAATCTCTAGGCGTTGGGACAGCAACAGGTATTATAATCTCAAAACTATTGCTATATGGATAATTCCCATCTTGTGTGTTGAGTTTCAATAAATATGACGCATAATACTCAGCCGGGCAATTTGGATCAACACTAACCACAAAATAATTTGATGAATTAACACCAACAGAGTTGGTTTCCAGAGTTCCAAAATTGCCAATTGAATCTTCGATAGTAATATAGGGATCATTACTACTTAATACCCCCCTAACCTGAGATGCTGCATCCATACCAATGTTGCCAACCATAATATATAGTTTAACGGTTTCGCCCGGATCCATCTTGTAATTATGGATTAACGATCCCTCATCATCAACAATGAGATTATTAAAAACCAAGTTACATCCCATAACTTCCTCTTGATAACTATAATCCCATGAGCTGGTAGTGCTGGTTATGTGCAAATTAAGTGTAATTATTTGCCCTACCGGACAATCTGGTAATACTCTAAACTGAAATGAATTTTCAGATGTTGATTGCCCCGATGAAATATCTCCAAAATTAACAGGACTTGATGTTATTACCTCAACAAAATTTGTTTCAACAGCAGAGAGTGTTGCTTTTACATTATTAGAAGTTTGGATTCCCCAGTTCTTTAAAGAAGTTGATATTGTACAGTTTTCGTTTGGGTTTATAATTCCATCGTTGTTTCCATCAATATCAACTATAATGGGATGGGCTTGAGGAGCGACATGTTCAGGTGTTTGCTCTACACTTATTGTTCCCTCATAAGGTATTACGTTTCCTCCACGAACAGTAACTGATATTGTTTGTAGAACTTCAGTTGTTAAGATTAGGCTTACCTTACCGGTTGAATCACATATACTGGTATTATATATATCATCGCCGGCCAAACAAACCTGTGCATTTACCATGGGCTCACCAGTTAAAGCTGAAGTAACTGATATTTCGGTTTGGCTATAACCAACCGGTAATACTGTTTCATGAACCACATTAACAGAAACGGGCACATCCTTCCAAATATGTACACTGGGATCTCCCAGAACACAGAAAACTCTATAATTATATTCTACCATAGGATCATCTCCAAAAACATTATACACATACAATTTTCCTCTTAGCAGAGCTTGTCCGGGAGTATCCATTCCTTCCTGAAACATTCCGGTGTAAATTCCTTTGTCGATTCTGTTATTATAAGTTGTGTGAGTATTGGATGTGGGGCCAACAAAGGCAATGGCACCTCGAGGACTATCAATTGTGCCTAATTCAAGCCATTCTTCACCAAAACAATTCCCATCATATTCATCAAACCGTGCTACTCCACAACCTATACTTGTAACAAATGTGAGTTTTTCACCATTATTTAACGTTGAAACATTCCATGTGTTAAATTGGTAACAACTTGCTCCCCAACCATCACTCCAACCCTCACCCCGATAGTTTAAAAAACTTCGCCCCTCATTAATGGAGGATATTACATCATCCAAATCTACTGTGCATCCATATCCACCACCGCTTCCATCGCTCATTAGAGTATCCACAGAAGTAAAACCACCATCCAACAACATCAAATTTGCAGTAATTCGTTTAGTATTTACTTGAGATTCAAATAAATTATTTGAGCAACAAACAGCCTTTTTAAACCAATCAACATTTTCAGTATGAGGCGTTCTTTCATACTTTATAAACTTATTCAACATCACTTGAAGCGTATAGTCATTTTGATTTGTAAGGCGACCTATCATCATTTCGGGAAAGAAATCATCCCCATCTATTTCCACAAAAAAATCTTCGTTAGCAAATGAATAATCGTAATTAACTATTTTGACAGGGAATAAAGTTGCATCACCAACCAACAACACATATGTTGGAGGATGCTCCCAATTATGATAGGCATCACTTATATGATTTTTAATTATTTCAGTATTATAGGCATTAGCTCCAATATCGCTGAATTTTGTAACATGAACGTCTGTGCCACTTTTTCTTTTCCAGTCAGCATAGGGTTGGAAGCTATCAGTATTTTCGTCGGGCATAATACATAGCATTACATCATGGCCGGTTTCCCTGCCATTGAACCGGTTATCCAACACATTCTGATAATTAAAAATAAAGCTTCGATAAAGCTTGCCGAATGATGGTGCAATTGATTTTTTAGATGTTTTTTTTGGATTTACAGCCTCTCCTTTTCCATAAACAATCCTCACAGTAATGGAGGAAACAACGTGTATTTCATTTTTAGCCGGAATATATCTTACGGGAAAAACCGAAAGGCGTGCAATTCGAAAATCACGAAAAATTGAAGGTGGCTCAATTGAAGCATACTCGTTCGGATAAATATCATTGGATTGGTATGCCTCAATATTTTCTTTATATGCAGTTTCAGGCTCACCTTCAATCCAGCTCTTTCGAGCAGGTTGAACATGAATATTTTTAAAAACCTCAACTTCACTTGTTTCTAATACTTCAACGGAAATGCCACCGTTATCAGGTATAGCCAATACCTTAGCTAAATAAGGCAACTCAGGATAACCCTGTTTTGAAATGAATATTTCCGACAGCAGGTCGATACCTTGAAATTTATTTTCACCTGAATAGAATTCCTTCATCTCAAAACCACATATATCAATCTTAATGACTGTATTTTGATCGTTATCGCTAATTAGAGTTATGTTTGGCGGGATAATTGAGTTACTCTTATTTTTCAATGCCACCCATTGAGCGTTAACTATTGGCAAAAGAGTTGCTGAAATTAACAGTGTGATAACTAGTTTCTTATACATAACAATGGATTTGATTGTAGTTGGTCGGAGATATACTGTAAAGATATAGTTGCTTACAACTAAACATGGTTATCTGTTTATTTTATGGATATCTAATTAAGACGGTAATTATTATTATTTGGTTGCTTTATAAGTTTCATTTAGAATAGGCCTACTATCTGCCCCAAACATCCAAATCAGATAATTAAACCATTTGTGTTAGTTACCTACAATATTTATACTATACAAAAATCGTTTATTATTGATAGTATTCCTATTTATTTGTAAATAATGTATGGGATTTGGGTTTTATAATTATAAACGCAACCTATTGATAACCATCTTAGTCATCTTAATGAATTTATGGTTAAACACAAAAAAGTCATTTCAAATTAAAAACTGTGTTAATTTCGTAATATGGTACTAGTAGATAATTGTCATAAAACTCAAATTAAGTGAAAAAGACAATCATATTTTTCTTCATATTCATAATAACTCATTCTGTTGCTAATTCGCAAGATGTTTACCAGATAGATACTGTTGACACCGGAATTACTAAATCCATTCGCATGAAAATTCCTGATGGAGTTGATAAGGTGGAAGGAATACTGATTATGGGAAATCCATGGCAGGGTAGCGTAATGTATTTTGTGGATAATGCTATAGCCAATGAATTTGCCCGCAGTATAAATTTTGTAATAATGGGAACTTCACTTTGGGGAAGATTTAAAGTTGCCGAAGAATTTGATCTTTTTGAA
>CALDOI010000261.1 GCA_937912115.1 uncultured Bacteroidota bacterium
TTTTCATAATCCTTAATTATGGTATGTCGAAGGGTTATTTCTTCAACAATTCCTTTTTGTCCATCCTTAAATTCAATTATATCTGATATTTTGAATGGTTTAAACATCAAGATAAATATTCCGCTAATAATATTAGTAAAGGCTTTTTGTGATGCAAACCCCACAACAATAGCAACAATACCAACACCAGCAAAAAGAGCGGTGCCAATAGATTTTAGATAGGGAATTTTATAAAAAATAAAAATCAGAGCAAAGGAATAGATTATGAAACCAACAGAATTTTTTATAAAGGAAAAATTAGTTGGATCTGTTTTCAGTTTATTCGCATATTTCGAAATGAATACATTTAGAATTTTTCTAAGTACTATTGATAGAATAGTAGCTACTGAAGCTGTTACGATAATTAATATAGAATATTTAACTGCATCATTATCCATGATGGATGATATGTTTGTCATTGTGTTAATAGGTTAGTATCATTTATAGCATTTTCAGAATATTAATTTCTTTTTCTTCTAAAAAGCGCCATTTTCCTCGCGGCAAATCTTTTTTGGTCAACCCTGCAAATATTACCCGGTCTAAACGAATTACTTCGTAACCAATATGTTCAAAAATCCTACGTACAATTCTGTTTTTCCCCGAGTGTAGTTCAATTCCTATATGTTTTTTGTTTTCTTCATCAGTAACCCATTCTATTTTATCGGGTTTGATTATACCATCCTCGAGTTCAATTCCTTCAAGAACTTTCAATAAATCGTTTTTGGATAATGGTTTATCAAGTTCCACATGATATAGTTTCCGCACACCATATTTTGGATGAGTAAGCTTTGTGGTTAACTCACCATCATTTGTAAAAAGAAGCAATCCTGTTGTATTTCGGTCGAGGCGACCCACGGAATATATTCTCTCTTTACATGCTTTTTCTACTAAATTCATAACCGTACGCCTGTTTTGGGGATCATCAGAAGTTGTGATAAACCCTTTTGGTTTGTTAAGAAGGATGTATCTAAGCTTTTCACTTTTAAGAATTTCTCCATTATATACTACCTTATCGCCAGGGTTTACTTTAGTTCCAAGTTCAGTTACTTCCTTATCATTTATCCGGATATTTCCACCTTCAATAAGTTTGTCGGCTTCCCTGCGTGAACATATTCCGGCATCAGCAATAAATTTGTTTAATCTTATGGATTTTGGCTCGTCAGATTCCATAGGGTCGGACACTGCCTTATGACTACTCTTTTTTTTGCCAGAATAATGTTTTTTAGTTGCTTTTTGCTCCTTTGGTTTTTTAACAGATGCTTTTATTTTTTTCTTCATCGAGTAGTTTATTTGAATTTGCAAATATCCTTAAGATTATTTACATATAGCGTATCAAACTAGTTTTATTGTTTATGGCAATTGTTGATGACTTCATCCAGATTTCACACGCAAATTTATTACTAAAATGAAATAGCAATAACTAGATGAGCCCAGCGATGCCAAAAAGCAGTGGAAAATTCGGGAGAGCGTACTTCCATTCCGTATTCAGCACTAATTCCTTTATATTCTAATACTCCTCCAAATCGTCCGTGCAATAGTGTATTATTAATTGAGTATATTGTGTGTACGTTATCCTGATTATATGTGCCGCCTTGAAGAGTTGCATTATAATTTACAAGATAAAGGGATCCGCTGCAAAATAGCCAAGCATGTAAATCAGATGAGATATCTATTCCAATTCCACGGAAATAATCATCAAAAAAACCAAATCTCATATAACCTCCAATCTGAGCTTCAGTATGTGGAACCCCTATGGTGGCTCCAACAAATCCATTAAACTCAAACATTGGTAAGTTTAAAAAGCCTTTTTCAATTATCGCACCATATTGGAGGCAAACGTCATTTTGTATCTGATTATGCCAGCCTTCAGATGTTTCGGCGTATGATATATTTTTATGCAATCCGTTTTGAATAGCTTCACCACCTGCCATTGGCCCAATTATTCCAAATTCAAATTTTGAGGTTCTTTTAATTCGTACTACGGGATTGAAGGAAATCTTTGTGCCACCAAGTAGAAGATATGTAGCATATGGATGATCAGTAAACTGAATACTTGGTGTTAATGTGCGCTCAGGTGTAAACATTCGATGTGTGAAGTTCAATGAATAATAGTTTATTTCATTGTCACCATGAGGCAGTAGGATTTTATTTATTGGTGATTTTTTAATCCAGTTAGAATAAAGGCTTATGGTTATTCCGCTCGAATAGTATCTATCGATTAAAAAAACAATATCATTATCAACTGTAAGTTCCGCAATTGTATGAGATCTTGAATTTTGTGCAATCCCTGACAAGGAAAATAACATTATTATAAAACCAATAGCAATTTGTTTTTGAAGCATTTTTTTATAAATATCTTCAGACATGATTGTCAAAGGTACAAAAAATCAATTGTTTCAAATGTAATCGATTTGAATAAATTTTCCTGAATTTTGATAATTATATGCAATCGTATTTATCAAAATACTCTAAAAATGCATATATTTGATGCTTTATCATCAACTACCATTTTTTTGTAACCAGCTATGAAAATTAATCTAACTAATACTAGTCTCATAATGGCATTATCATTATTGTTGGTAATGGTATCTTGTGTTAAAGAAAATACAACTACTCAAGTTAATACCTGCAAAATAACATCTCCCAAGCTAGGGCAGGAAATAGTTAAAGGGGAAAT
Organism: uncultured Bacteroidota bacterium; assembly: GCA_937912115.1. Taxonomy (GTDB): domain Bacteria; phylum Bacteroidota; class Bacteroidia; order Bacteroidales; family F082. Next base: position 2,717 of record CALDOI010000261.1, read on the forward strand.
AGTAATAATTTCGGCAGAAACTGAAACCCTTAGTAGCAATATTGTTGAAGTTCGTTTTTTTATTGATGGCGTTGGAAAGATTTCTGTTGTTAGTTTTCCGTTTAATTATGAATGGATTACATCTTCCGAAACACTAGGTAATCATACATTAAAAGCTACTTCATTTGATAATTTAGGTGTAACCAGTTCAGACGAAATTACTGTAAAGCTTGTGGATGGTGTTGTGGGTGGAGATGCTCCGGTTGCTTTTTTTTCAGCAAATATTGTTAGTGGTTCTACACCATTAATTGTTACTTTCACCGATCAATCATTCAACAGCCCAACAAGTTGGCTATGGGATTTTGGCGATGGGAATTCCAGTACTGAACAGAATCCTATACATACATATAATCTTGATGGCTCATATACTGTTTCTTTAATTGCAACCAATAGTCATGGATCTGATACTTTAACAAAGTCGGATTATATAATTGCTGGTAGCGGTGGTGGAAATAGTAATCCCTGTCCGGGTATGCCAACAGTAACTGATGCAGATGGAAATACTTATAATACTGTACTATTGGGCAGTCAATGTTGGATGAGAGAAAATTTAAGAGTTGGCATACAAATTAATGGTAGTGATGAAATGACGGATAATACTATTATTGAGAAGTATTGCTATAATGATGATTTGGCAAATTGTGAAAAATATGGTGGTCTTTATCAATGGGATGAGATAATGCATTATACTGAACAGGAAGGTGTACAGGGTATTTGTCCGTCGGGTTGGCATATTCCAAGCGATCAAGATTGGAAATATATGGAAATGCATCTTGGTATGAGTCAGGCTGAGGCAGATGCATCCGATTGGAGGGGTGAGGGAATTGGAACTATGCTCAAAACAACTTTCGGTTGGCTTAACGAAGGTAATGGTACTAATACTACTGGTTTCTCAATATTACCTAGTGGTTATCGTGCTGCTGAAGGAGGAGGAGGATTTGCTAAAGTGGAGGAAAATGGCTATATATGGACTTCAACTTCCTTTAGTGATGTGCAAAAATGGTATAGAGAAGTTAATCATTATGCAGGCATGGTAAACAGAACCTACAATTATAAAGGTAGTGGAATTAGCGTTAGATGCCTTAAAAACTAATTGCTTTCATACACTCTAATTCTTTTTAAGTCAGCAGTATAAGCACCAAAGTACCCCAAAGCTTTATTACTTAGATTAGATATTGGATTATATGGAGTACTACCCATTCCTCCTGAACTAAGGGCATCGTTTAATGTTCTAAAATATTCGTAAGTATTATACCCAATACAGTCTAGCCTAACCGAAATTGTATCACCAGTCATGGCTTCAACACCCCACAACGCATATTTAACATATTTGCCATTAATAAGTTGGTCGCTACTTAACGAGTAGTAATTCATTCTACCACTAATTGTTGAATCATTAACGCTAA
>CALDOI010000262.1 GCA_937912115.1 uncultured Bacteroidota bacterium
CTAAAAACCAATGATGGTGGCATAACATGGAATGAAGTTATCATCCCAAATCTAACCTGGTATAATGACTTCTATTTTTATAATGCTGATACGGGTTTTGCAATTGGAGCTACTTTCTATAAAAATGTTATAATAAAAACAAACGATGGCGGGAACAGTTGGACAGAAAGTACCATGCCTTATACTTCATGGTGGATGCAAGACATGATCTTTTCAGATCAAGGAGTTGGAATTTGTATTGGTGACCATGGGCAAATATTAAAAAGTGACAACTGGGGAGATGATTGGGTTACTAATGATAATCATCAACTAATTCTTCGGGAAATTAAAACAAAAGCGATAATAGATGATAATACGATTATTATTGGTGGTGATATGTTTAACGGAGATATTCAAGGGACGATATACAGATCAGATGATGGTGGTGATAATTGGGAACATTCCCTAGGCGGCAACGGAACTTTTGGTATTACCTGTATTTGTTTTCCCTCATCTGAGATCGGTTATGCATGTGGTCCATATTCTGTTGGAAGGTTGCTAAAATCAACAAATGGAGGTATTTCCTGGTTTGAAATATATTTCCCCGATTATTATTTTAAACCCAGGGTTGTTTACTTCTTTAATGATCAAGTCGGGTTAGTTGGTGGTGAGGATGATGATTTTGGATGTTATAAGACTATTGACGGAGGAACAACATGGCACGAAATAACCGGAGGCTTTCCTCCAAATTATGTAATCGATTTTGCTTTCGTAGATGATTCCACAGGATTGGCCGTCTTGGATGATGGAGGTATTTTGAAGACAACCGACCAGGGCGAAAACTGGGAAATTTATTATGAGTTGGGATTTGATAGTTTTAATAAAATGAAGTTTATAACAGATAGTATTGGTTTTGTTGTTGGCTTTAAGTTTTACAAGACAATAGATGCCGGACAATCATGGTACGAGGTTGGCCAGGGATATGGTGGATTCTATGATAATATGGACATTGATTTCCCTACAAACCAAATTGGATATGTAACAATTGAAAAACATGAAACAACAATAATAAAAACAATTGATTGCGGCGAAACCTGGTTTCCTATTGATTTTCCATGTACAGCAACTGCAACAACAGTCGGCTTTTTTAATGAAAATGAAGGACTTGCAATGGGAAGCGGTGGGATTATATTCAAAACCTACACCGGGGGGATTGTTGATATTCCTGAATTTCCTGCAAATATTGAAGACAATAACAAATTATTGTGTTATCCAGTTCCTACATCAAATCTGATAAATGTAGAAGTTGAATATGAAAATCAAACTTATCCTGAAAAAGTAATAATCTATAATAATAGTGGGAGAAGAGTTATTGATAAGGAAATACTCCCAAATCAAAAATCGATTCAAATAAATATTTCAGGTTTGAAATCTGGTATTTATCTAATTGCAACCTTATCTAATGGGAACATAATTAGAACTGGAAAAGTCATTAAAACTGATTAACCATTCAATTAAATTTTTGTTACTTAATATTCAATAAAAAACATTGGTTAAATTATAATAATTATTACTATTGTAAAAAAAACAATTTTGAAGGACAAGGTAGTAATAATAACAGGAGCAACATCGGGCATAGGAAAGGCTTTGGTCTATGAATTCGCAAGAAGTGGCTCTAAAATTGTTATTGGTGCCAGGAATTATGAACTGTTATCTCAAATAGCTGATGATATTAAACAACATGGAGGAGAAGCCCTTTACGTTCAAACTGACGTTAGTATTGAATCGGATTGTAGAAACCTTATTCTCACTGCCATTGATAACTATGGCAAGATTGATATTCTGATTAATAATGCAGGTATTTCCATGAGAGCTTTATTTGAATTCACGGAGATTAAGGTGCTTAATCATATTATGGATGTTAATTTTTGGGGAACCGTTTATGCAACAAAGTATGCACTACCTTTTATACTTGAACAAAAAGGAAGTATTGTTGGTGTATCATCAATAGCAGGTATGAAGGGGTTACCTGCAAGAACCGGATATTCGGCATCCAAATTTGCAATGAGTGGTTTTTTGGAGGCGCTGCGTATCGAGAATATGAAAAAAGGGTTACATGTATTAGTAGCGTTCCCGGGTTTTACTTCCTCTAATATTAGAAACAACTCATTGTGTGGCAGTGGAACCCAGCAAGGTGAATCGCCCCGCGACGAAAATAAAATGATGACAGCGGAAGAAGTGGCAAAGCATATTTACAAAGCTGTTGTTAAACGAAAAAACAAAATTGTACTAACAAGCCAGGGAAAACTTGTTTATGCTATTAATAAAGTTTTCCCTAATTTTCTTAACAAAATGGTATATAACAGTCTGGCAAAGGAACCCGATTCGCCATTTAATTAAAAATCAACCAAAATCATATTTATATTATGTTATCAAGTTATAAAATTATTCCAAATAGTGGCTTCGGAGATGTTGAGTTTGGTATTGACATGGACACTTTCGTTGAAAAATATGGCGAACCCGAAGAAGTAGATACCATTGACGAAGATGAAGAGAGAAATACAATGATACTACATTATTGGGCAAAAGGATATTCATTATTCTTTGTTGGAATTTCAAATCCACTACTTGCAGGTGTAGAAACTGACCATCAGGATTCTGAGTTATATGGTGAAAAAATTCTTGGAAGAAGCAAGGAATCCATTCTTGAATTGATGAAAAAAAATGGTCATACCGACTATGATGAAGGTACCGATGAAACCGTTGGTGAAAACGACAAAGATCTCAGAGTTTCATTCGAGGAAAGCATGATGGATTTCTTTTTCCGTGAAAACCAACTTGTTTATATGAATTTTGGAGTAATGATTGACGAAGAAGGAAATATTGAGAAAGTCTAGAAAAGTTCTCCTGACTTTTGTTTTATGTCTTCTAGCTTTTACTCCTATTCCTGGGATGAAATTCCAGTAGTGCCTTTCTGAGATCTTCTCGGTTAAGATGAGTATATATCTCGGTGGTAGTTATTGATACATGCCCAAGTAATTCTTGTACAACACGTAAGTCAGCACCATTTTGCACTAAATGTGTTGCATATGAATGCCTGAATGAATGTGGACTAATATTTTTTCTAATACCTGCTTTTTCAACATGATTTTTAACAATGTAAAAAATCATCTGCCTTGTCAGGCCTTTCCCCCTACGATTTACAAAAAGTGTATCTGTGTATTTTTTTGAAATATTAATGTTAGGACGTACATGAGTTAAATAAGTAACAATTTGTTTCTCAGCTTCCTTCCCAACAGGTACAAGCCTTTGCTTGTTTCCTTTACCAGTTACCATTATAATTCCTTCCTTAAAATAAAGATCTGATATCTTTAAGTTAATAAGCTCACTAACCCTTATACCACATCCGTAAAGAGTTTCAAGGATGGCCTTATTACGTTCGCCCTCGTCAAGTGAGAGATCGACCGAATTTATTATCTTTTCAACCTCTTCTATGGTTAGTACATCAGGTAATTTTCGTCCCAGCTTGGGTGATTCAATTAGTTCCGAAGGATCCCTTGAAATTACTTTTTCCAGAATTAGATATTTAAAAAATGCCTTAACTCCTGATATTATTCTCGATTGTGTATATGGTCCTAGTTCAAGTTTATCAATAAACACAATAAAGGCCTTAAGATCTTCAAACTCTATTTGGTTTATGGATTTATTTTTATCCTGCTCCTCCAAAAATTTAAACAACAATCCCACATCATAAAGATATGCAACAACTGTATTTGGCGACATACCACGTTCCAATTGTAAATAAGATTTAAAACCTTTTATATAAATTGTACTATTCAAAAAAAATACCGCTTTTAAATTCACTAAATAACATGTCTAAAATAGGAATAATCAACTAGATAATGTATTTTTGTTTTGTATCCCAATCGATACCATGTAGCATATTAATAATCAATAAAATATAACGAAATGATTGATTTTTCATTAGAAAAGAAGCAGATTGAATTACAAGAAAAAGTTCGTGATTTTGCCAATAGGGAGATGAAGCCTGTTGCCAGAAAGTATGATGAACTTGCTGAATTCCCATGGCCAATAGTTAAAAAAGCTTATGAAGAGGGAATTATGAACGGACCAATGTCGCCAGAATTTGGTGGTCATGGACATTCAATACTAGAAAGCGCAATTTCATCAGAAGAACTTGGGGCCGGATGTGTTGGAATTGGTATTTGTATTGATGCTAATACACTAGCTTTAACACCGTTATATTTGGGTGCAACTGAAGAACAGAAAAAACGATTTTTTGGTCAGATAAATGAAGAGAAAAGTGTTGCTGCATATGCACTTACTGAACCTAATGCCGGATCGGATGTTGCAGGTATTAAAACTGAAGCAATTTTACATGGTGATAAATATATAATGAATGGACATAAACGTTTTATAACCAACGGGAGTCCATCTTCTTTTATAACAGTATTTGCATTAACAAATCCTGAAAAAGGCGCACGAAGTCTTACAGCATTTGTAGTACCAACAAATAGTCCCGGTGTTGAAATTGTTGCCGATATGCGCAAAATGGGACAGCGCGCCTCAATTCAAACAGAATTCAAATTTCACGATGTTGAAATACCCATTGAGAATAGAATAGGAGGGGAGGGTCATGGATTTTTATTGGCCATGAAAACATTTGAAAGAACACGAACAGGTGTTGCAGCACTGGCTCTTGGAAATGGCCGTGAAGCTTACGAAACAGCCAAAACATGGGCAAAGAAAAGAATTCAATTTGGCAAACCAATTACGGTTAACCAGGGTGTGAGCTTTATGCTTGCGGATATGGCTACCGAACTGGAAGCTGCACGACTGCTTACCTGGAATGCTGCATGGGCATACGATACAAACCAGAAATCAGCTAACTTACTTTCAGCCATGTGTAAATTGTATGCATCAGATGTAGGAATGAAAGTTACTACAGATGCCGTTCAGGTTATGGCCGGAGATGGCTACTCACATGATTATCTTGTTGAAAAGATGATGCGCGACGCCAAATTATGTCAGATTTATGAAGGAACAAACCAAATCCAACGACTTGTAATTGGAAAAGGAATACTTAAATAATAGTGACTTTAGTAATAGGACAATAATTGATTATAATAATTTAATTCTCCATTCTTAATTTAATAGAATGGAGAATTTTTATTTAATGAATATATTTGTACTTTCTTAATTTTAACATGGGTTATCAATAATGGAAACTAAACAAAAAGCAATTAATCGTTATTGCCCAATAACTTATTTTTTGTTTGTTTTGTTGATATTTGGATGTACTTATACAAAGGTTTATGATTATGTATCTATTCTTGAGCAGTTACCTGATGATGGCAGGGTGATATTAGTACCAAATGATTTTATAAATATATCCACTTCCAATTATAATCTATTATCCTTTAATAATGTAGGCTCAAGTAATAATGAGGAAGAGTTTTATTTAAAAGCCCAATCACTGGGTGTTCAATATATTATTATTTCATCCGATATGATTGAAGTTAATAATCAACAATTCCCATGGATGTTGAATAAAAATTTCAAAGTTTGCCCCGGCCTTCCTGATAAAAATACAGAATCATATTTTGTATTGCTAGTATGGGATAACACAAAAAATTCTTATCATTTTTTTAAGTTCATTTATGAGAATCAAGAATAACAGTTTATCAAGGTTATATAGTACCAACTATTATTTTGCACTTGGAATAATTTTGTTTTTTTCAATTGTTTTTTTATCGATTGAGGTTTATAATGGGCGTTTTTGGCAATCCGATTTTACCGTCTATTATAAAGCGGCACAACGAATTCTTGGTGGTCAGAATTTATTTGGTATTATTGAAGACGGGCACTATATATTTAAATATTCGCCTTTTTCAGCGGTGATCTTTATTCCTTTTACAATTCTGCCTCTATCTATTGCTAAATATATCTATTGGTTTGTTTACACTGGTATAATAATATCAGGATTTTACCTCGCTTTTAACTTAGCATCAAGAACTGGTACACAATCCACAGCACGCAGATCAAATAACATTATATTGCTTGGAGCATTGGTACTTGTGGTTCATTTTCAAAGGGAGTTGCATCTTGGGCAGGTTAACCAGTTACTACTAGTACTCTATATGTTAGTAACATACTATACCAATAAAAATAAACCAACAATATCAGGAATACTCCTCGCAGCAAGTATTTTTATTAAACCATTTGGATTAATATTTATTCCATATTTCATTATTAAGGGTAGATATAAAGAATTGGGTTACCTCTTTTTGTTTGGAATAATCTTCTTTTTTGTCCCTCTAATATTTTATTCATTTGAAGAGTTTATTAACCAAAATGCACTGTGGCTAAATGAATTAGCTGTTGAGTTAGGGAATAAGCAAAGCTTATTATTACCTGCAAATCATACCATATTTTCGGTAATTGCCCGATATACTCCACTTTCATTAATCTCTTTTACTCCTTTAATTGTTAAAGTATACCAGATACTGATTCTTAGTACTATTGGGATAATGGTGTTATTATTCATCAAAAAGGGGAGGGGGGTGAAAAATGCTGAAGTATCAGAATTTGCGCTTCTCATTAGCCTTATCCCACTGCTTTCGTTCACAAGTCAAAATGCGTTTGGATTTGTTGGATTGGCAGTATTTATCATACTTGTTAATTTTAAGGAGTTTACAAAACTTGAAAAAACAATATCTATAATTGGATTTGTACTACTTGGAGGTAACTATTTTGATATCTGGGGTAGCACTTTATCAGGATTCTTTAATGATATTTCATTGGTTTCGGTTGGCACTCTTTTATTGTTGTTTATACTGTTCCGAAAACGTTTTCAAAAGGTATTGTAATTTGGTATTAATATCTAGCTCTTTTGTCATTCTGAGACCCAACACCCCCGGAAAAAGGGGCGCACATAGTAATATGACAAAAATCCC
>CALDOI010000263.1 GCA_937912115.1 uncultured Bacteroidota bacterium
TGTTGGGATATATTACATAAAATGGAAATTCCTGCACCACGATCAAATCATGTCAGGGTATATATCAACAATAATTACTATGGTTTGTATATTAACGTTGAACATATTGATGAGGAGTTTATTAAGTCGCGTTTTACGTATAATGATGGAAACTTATATAAATGTTTATGGCCTGCTGATCTTAACTACCTGGGTGCAAATCCTGAACTATATAAAGTAGAGCAAGGGGGAAGACGGGCATATGAGCTTAAAACAAATGAAGAAATAGATGATTATACTGATTTTGCAAATTTTGTTGATGTGTTGAATAATTCTGATGATGCAAATTTTATATGCGAAATGGATAACGTTTTTAACACATACGATTATCTTAAAGTAATAGCATCCGAAATACTATTGGGCCATTGGGATGCATATATCTATAACCAAAATAATTTCTATTTATATCACAATACCATTAGTGATAAATTTGAATTTATACCTTACGATCTTGATAATACACTTGGCATCGATTGGCTTAATCGCGATTGGGGCAGCCGTAATATTTACGATTGGCAGCAACATGGCGATAATTATCGTCCGCTTTATGAACGCATTATGAATAATCCCGAATTGCGTGATCAATACACTTACTATATGAGGCAACTTATTACAGAAACCCTTGATATTGATTCATTAATTACTGCAATTGGTCAGCGTCGTGATATGATTGCACCCTATCTTGAAAATGACACATATTACCCACTTGATTATGGTTATTCGATGACCGATTTCTACAACTCCTATAATGAGTCATTAGGCGGACATGTTGATTATGGTTTGTTTCCATATTTGCAAACAAGAATTAGTTCTATCCAAAGTCAGTTGGAAAACACGATTATGAAACCGGTGATTAAATATGTTAAGCATCACCGTAGTTCGAGTACTGAATTATGGGTAAGGGCCATGGCAGATGTTTCTGAGTTACCTGCTTCCGTTAAGGTTGTTTATACTATCGAAGGGCAAAGCTCATCCGAATCTAATATGTTTGATGACGGACTACATAATGATGGAATTGCCAATGATTATATTTATGGTGGTGCGATTTACAATATTACCGAAAACTCATCCTTAACTTACCAGATATCTGTTTCAGATAATTTGAGTAATGAAAGTATAATGCCATGTGATCCGGTATTAATACCTGCATCGGGAGGAACTGATGATATTCTATTTATAAACGAGTTCATGGCTTCAAATGATCATACAATTGCAGATGAACATGGCGATTATGATGACTGGATTGAAGTGTATAATAATGAGGATGTAACAATTTGGTTGGGCAACAAATTTTTAACGGATAACCTAACTAAACCCGACAAATGGCAGATGCCCGATGCTTATATAGAACCTGGTGAATTTTTGATATTTTGGGCAGATGGTGAGCCTGACCAGGGACCATATCACGCAAGTTTTAAGCTTAGTGCTGATGGTGAAGATGTGGGGATTTTCAACGAAAATGGTTTAGTAATTGATGAAATAGTATTTGGCCCACAATCAACCGATATATCATATGGACGAACAGAAGATGCTGATCCCAATTGGATATTTTTTAACGACCCAACACCGGGTGCTAGCAATCAAACCTCCGGTGTTATTGATGTTAATGCAGGTTCAGGATTCGTTCTTTACCCAAATCCAGCCACTGGAAATACTGTTTATTTAAGTGAGAAAATAACTTACAAGGTTTATAACTTATTTGGTCAAATTATGGGGCAAGGCGTTAATTATGATTTAATTAACATTTCAGATTATAATAATGGTATTTATATCGTCGTTTCTGATAAAGGAATAAAACGAAAACTTATTATCAACTAACAGATATGATTAATACTAAAAAGATCGCTTCAACATTCTTTGTGTTAACAATTGTAATTGTTGTTTTCGGTCAAACTAAGGATACTAACATGGACGAAAAAATAGTTAAAACCGAGCAGGAATGGATTGATGAACTTGGTGTTGAAAAATACAAGGTGTTGAGACAATGTGGAACTGAGCCCCCAACTACCGGTAAATACTACAAACATAAAGAAGAAGGCAGCTACCATTGTGCAGGATGTGGTGCTAAACTTTTTACATCCGATACTAAATATGATTCAGGTTCAGGATGGCCAAGTTTTTATCAGGCAATCGATAAAGAAGCTGTTAAAGAAATAAAGGATACAAGCCTCGGCATGGTTCGAATAGAGATAGTGTGTAAAAAATGCGATGGACATTTGGGGCATGTGTTTAACGATGGTCCTGCTCCTACCGGAATGCGTTACTGTGTGAATTCTGCGTCTCTTGAATTTGAAGAGAAAAAATAGGAATATTAAAGGCAGGAATTGTAGCCACACCTGCCTGCCTCAGGCTGAGATTCACAGATTAAAAAAATATTTATCCAGCGCTCACCAGCGCTCATCCGGATTTGTAATCCGGATGTATTAATTGTGGATTTGAAATCCACTTTCCTAACTTTCGGATTGCAAATCCGAAAGAGCAATAAGAGCAATATCCATAACATTTCAATATTACCAACTTGATTTTAATATGAACACTTAAATTTTTTAGTTTAGCCAAGTTATACCAACTAACTACAAAATAATGTTTTCAAAGCAAACTTATATTGGACGTCGTCAACAATTAATGAAAGATGTTGAAGATGGCTTGATACTTTTTATTGGCAATAGCGAAAGCCCAATGAACTATCTTGATAATACCTACAGATTTCGACAAGATAGCAGTTTCTTATATTTCTTCGGATTAAACCATCCTGATTTGATTGGAGTACTCGATGTAGAATCGGGAGAGGAAACTCTTTACGGTAATGACTACACAATCGATCATATTGTGTGGATGGGGAATCAGCCAACAATAAAAGACAGGGCTCTTACTTGTGGTATTAATAATACTGAACCTACAAGTAGTTTGATGCATGATCTTCAGGATGCTATTTCAACAGGCAGACAAATACATTTTCTTCCGGCATATCGGGGTGAAAGTAAAATTAAACTGTTTGAATATTTGGGGGTATTCCCTGAAAAAGTACAGGAAGAAGCATCTAACGAGATGATAAAAGCCGTCATAAAACAACGCAATTATAAAACAGCAGAAGAAGTAACCGAAATAGAAAAGGCTGCTAATATAACAGTTGATATGCATTTAGCATCAATGCGAATGACTCGCCCTGGCATGACTGAAGCACAAATTGCAGCTGAAGTGGAGAGAATAGCCTTGGCTGCAAACGGAAGTATTTCATTCCCGGTAATTGCAACCATCAACGGTCAAACCCTTCATAACCATTATCATGGTAATACCATTCAGGAAGGACAAATGTTCTTGCTTGATGCAGGTGCAGAAACTTCAATGGGTTATGCAGGTGATATGTCCAGTACATTTCCAGTAAGTAAAACTTTCACAACACGTCAGAAAGAAATTTATCAGGTAGCACTAAATTCCCACGAAAAGGCAATTGAAATGCTCAACCCCGGCATTCATTTTAAAGAGGTTTATTATGAGTCGGCAAGGGAAATAATGAGGGGAATGAAAGACCTTGGTTTTGTTAAAGGCGATATTAATGAAGCAGTTGCTGCCGGAGCTCATGCAATGTTTTTCCCTTGCGGTCTGGGTCATATGATGGGACTTGATGTTCATGATATGGAGGATTTGGGAGAGCAATGGGTTGGTTATGATAATGAACCCAAGAGTACTCAGTTTGGAATGAAATCTTTAAGATTAGGACGTAAACTGGAACCGGGTTTTGTTCTAACCGTTGAACCCGGAATATATTTTATACCGCAATTAATCGACCTGTGGAAATCTGAAAATAGATTTTCCGAATTTCTTGTTTACGATAAGATTGAGCAATATAAAGATTTTGGAGGATGCCGCAATGAGGAGGATTTTTTGATTACAGAAACAGGATACCAACTTTTGGGTAAGCCTCTTCCAAAAACAATTGCTGATGTTGAAAATGAAAGATTGAAAGCTTTTTAATATAATACCAAAATCAATAAAATGACAAATAGAATAATTTTTACACTAACCTTATTCCTTGTATATTCAATACAAATAACATCTGCCTGCACAATTATTGCTGTTGGTAAAAAAGCTTCCGCTGATGGTTCAGTAATAATTTCGCATACCGATGCCGGCCCCGATTGCCGTATTCATCATGTTTCCGGACAATCTTTTGAAACAGGTGCGACAACTCCGGTTTTTTGGGGAATGGTAGATTTGGGTCGTGATCTAGGTGATTATGGTGAGATTTTGGGTGAGATTCCACAGGTTAAGAAAACCAATAGTTATTTTCAAACAGCTTATCCACAAATGAATGCCCACCAACTGGCCATCGGCGAAAGCACAACTAGCCAGAGAGAAGAGTTAAAACTCGATCGAGCTATTTGTAAGCAAATTATGACCATTGAACAAACTCAGGCATTCGCATTACAGCGATGTACAACTGCTGAGGAAGCATTATCCTTAATTACCAAATTATTGGAAAAATATGGTTTCCTGCCGTCATGTGTTGGAGAAAGCGAATCGTTGGTAATTGCTGATGTAAATGAGATTTGGGTTCTGGAAGTATTTAGTGTGGGTAACGAATGGGATCCAAGTAGTGGAAAACCCGGATGTATCTGGGCCGCTCAACGTGTTCCTGATGACCATGCTCTGATTATTCCGAATTGGAGTATTATCAAGCAAATAAATCTCAAAGACAAAGCGAATTTCCGAGCATCTTCAAATTATAAACAGGAAGCTATTGATAGGGGTTGGTACAATCCAAAATCAGGTAAAGCATTTATTTGGCAAGATGCATATACTCCAATACCTCGCGAATGGGCAACATCAAGGTTTTGGTTATTTTATGCTACACACGCTCCAGAGTATGCCAACTGGCCTGAAAGATTTACAACATCTCCATGGGCAGGTGAAGATCAATACACTCAATGGGTTGAGCCATTATCATTATATCCTTTCTCAGTAAAGCCTGATAGTAATATTTCGGTCCAGAATATTATGGCATTTCAAAGATCAACTTTTACAGGAACTATTTATGATAAAGAGAATGCACCGGTTTGGTATATCCCAAACGATAAGGGAGAATTAGTCAAGAGTGCAATTGCCACACCTTTTCCAACAAAGGACATGCGTGAAGTATTGAAAATTAATAAACGACGAAATGTTGCCCGTGCAAGAGGTGAGTACGGAATGATCACACAACTCCGTGGATGGCTGCCCAATGAAGTAGGCGGAATTTACTGGTTCTATGTTGATAATGCCTACACCAGTGCATATGTGCCAATTTATTCAGGTGTTACAGATGTTGCCGAATGTTACAAAACTTATGATCCGGCTGAATTTCAGGAAAACAGTATTCGATGGTGTGTTGACTTTGTTGATAATCTACTTTATTTGAAATGGAAAGATGCTGCCAATACGCTCCGTGAAAGAAGAGACCCCCTCGAAGCTAGCTTTTTCAATGAGCAGGCTGATGTTGACAAGAAAGTTATTGAACTTCTCAAAACCAATCCCGAAAAAGCATCAGAATATCTAACAAACTTAACAATCGAAAGGATGAATAGTACACATAAATTATTTCAAGACCTGAGATTTGAGTTAATTTCGAAATACACTAATAATAAACAAGGGATATAGTAATATGGGGTGAATATTGCCCAACAAAACAATTCCTTACCCTATAATCTTTTTGTTTTGAGAATGATTATTCTCCGTTTACCGGAATAATTATAATTAGTTCTCCATTCACCGAAAATCCTCTACAGTTCGCCTTTTTTGTATTTACATGAGCCATTATTGAGCATATTTTTGCTTCATAATTAATCACAAATAAAAAATAGAAACGATGAAAACTTTTACTAAATCAACCGCCCTACTAATAGCCGCCCTACTTATCTCGCTTAATATTTTTGCTACCGGTTTTGAATTCGAAGAAGAACAATATATAGATGACATTCCTTTCAATCTGGAGCAAATTGAAACACAAGTAAAATATGAAAAAGCTCTTGAAATAGACTTTTCATTAGTTGAAGAAGATTATATTGACGACATACCTTTTAGCCAGGATTATCTAACCAGATTGAGATTATATGCTGATGCCGTTTCACAACAATTCAGTTTTGAAGAAGAAGGATATATCGATGATATCCCAACATTATATACAATTGTATTTACCACAGTTAAACATTTTGCAAAAAATTAATAATCAAAACATACTCAACCACTCACTATAGGGCTTTGATAATAGAACTTAGGCCTACCTCCTCACCGGCAAGTGCCTGTGGGGATTTTTTTATTTGTCACAATATTAGTTAAGACTGTCTCTTAGAAAACTGCTTAATTTGAGTGGGTCATAAGGAAGCGTCAAAGACAAGGCTTTCGAAGCTTTTGAAAACAAGGAGTTTATATTTGTAAATGACTGTTTCAAAAGCTAGAGTAACGCAGTATTTGACGTTTTCATATAGCCACTAACTATTACATGATTTTGTTTGGCTAATCGTCAAAATAAATAACTTTGTCTGTTACGAAATTAAAGTATTCATTTAGGCCAAATTAAACATGAAAACTGCTCCTTTTTTTATTCTTCTCTTTTTGTTTGTTATTTCATCATGCTGTAGATATGAAACAGATGATGTAATGATAATCCCACAACCTCAACAAATTGAGATAAGTAACTCAGCGTTTGTTTTTGATAGTGGTGTTGAGATTAATTATCCAAATAATGAAGAATTAGCTGTTCAAGCAACATATTTTTCTGAATTAGTTTTCAATTCATTTGGTCTAAAGCTTGAGACCAAACAAATTGAAGATAATAATTCCCACAGAGGAATTTTTATAAAACTCAATTCAGATTATGAGGATTTTGCCGATGAAGGTTATTCATTAATAATCGAAAAAAACAAAATTGTTATTGAAGCATCTTCTCCCAAAGGATCATTTTACGGATTACAATCACTTTACCAAATTTTACTTTCTGGTAATAGGATTGATGATTCAGATAAAATTGTAGTCCCTACTCTGGAAATAACCGATGAGCCATTATTCCCATATCGCGGAATGCACCTCGATGTTTGCCGGCATATGTTTCCTGTTGAATTTGTAAAGAAATATATTGATCTTTTGGCATTCTATAAATTCAACACTTTCCATTGGCATTTAACCGAAGATCAGGGATGGAGGATTGAAATTAAAAAATATCCAAAACTTGCTGAAATAAGCTCCATGAGAAAAGAAACTCTCATAGGTCATTATGGGGATAAACCACAAAAATTTGACGGAAAACCTTATGGTGGATATTATACCCAAGATGAAGTAAGGGAGATTGTTAAGTATGCTGCCGACCGTCAGATTACCGTAATTCCTGAAATTGAGATGCCGGGACATTCGTTGGCTGCACTTGCTGCCTACCCCGAACTGGGTTGTACAGGAGGCCCCTATGAAGTGGCTACCAAGTGGGGTGTTTTTGAAGATATTTACTGTACAAAAGAACAAACATTTGAGTTTCTGGAGAATGTATTACTTGAGGTTATGGAACTGTTTCCATCAAAATATATTCATATTGGCGGTGATGAAGCACCAAAATCCAGATGGAAAGAATGTTCAGCTTGTCAGGATGTAATAGTACGTGAAGGGTTGAAGGATGAACATGAACTTCAAAGTTATTTCATTCAAAGAATGGAAAAATACTTGAATAGCCATGGAAGAAGCATTATTGGGTGGGACGAAATTCTGGAGGGTGGACTTGCACCAAATGCAACGGTTATGTCGTGGCGTGGAACTGAGGGTGGAATTGCTGCCGCAAAGCAAGACCACGATGCAATAATGACTCCGGGATCACATTGTTATTTTGATCATTATCAGGCTGATCGTAAAACTGAACCTATAGCGATAGGAGGTTTTACAACTCTTGAAAAAGTATACTCATACGAACCTGTTCCTGATTCACTAACTAACGAGGAGGCCTTACGTATTCTGGGAGCCCAAGGCAACGTATGGACAGAGTACATGGAAACCCCTGAATATGTTGAATATATGGTGCTTCCACGAATGGCAGCTTTAAGTGAAGTAACATGGACCGGTGATAAAAACTGGGATCTGTTTAAAAATAAAATTTTTACTCATTTCGAGTATTACGATAGGATGGGCTATAATTATTGCGATCATCCATTCGAAACAAAATAAAAATTAATACTATGTTGCGATTAGTTAAAAACACAATAATACTGTTTCTTGGAATATTCTTGATTGTGGGATGTGAAACAGAATCTAATTTACCAGCCGAATACATAAACCCCTTTATTGGAACAGGTGGCCATGGTCACACATACCCTGGTGCTACCACACCATTTGGCATGGTTCAGTTAAGTCCTGATACTCGAAAAGACAGCTGGGACGGTTGTTCAGGATATCACTATAGTGACGATTTTATACTTGGATTTAGTCACATGCATTTAAGTGGTACCGGTGTTGGCGATTATGGTGATATTAGGTTCGTTCCAATGGTGGGCGAATTAAGAATACAACCCGGAAATCCTAATAATGTAGAAGCAGGTTACGGCTCAAAATTCAGTCATAAAAACGAAAAAGCATCCGCTGGATATTATTCGGTAAAGCTAGATAATAGTATCGACGTTGAACTTACAGCAACTCAAAGAGTTGGCTTTCATAAGTATCGTTTTCCAAAAACTGATTCAGCTCGAATAATAATCGATTTGGTGGAAAGTGTTGTTACTGAGAAAATAATGGATGCTGAAATAAAGTTCATCAGTGATCATGAAGTAATAGGCTTCCGCAGAACTAAAGCATGGGCAAACGATCAGGTTGTTTTTTTCTATGCTGATTTTTCTAAGCCTTTTATTTCACAAGGCATTGTTATGGATGGGGATTTTATAAATAACAAAAAATCAGGTCAGGCTGATAGTTTAATCGCAGTTCTGAATTTTGGTATCAGCGATGGGAAACCCATAATGGCAAAAGTTGGTATTTCTTCAGTTGATTATGATGGAGCAATGGCAAACTGCAAAGAGGAAATCGAAGGTTGGGATTTTGATGGGATTAAAAAACAAGCCTTTAACATCTGGAATGACAAAATGAATAAAATATCTGTCGTTGGCGGTACGGATGATGAGAAATCTATTTTTTATACTGCGATGTATCATTCCATGATCGCACCTTACATGTCTTCTGATGTGGATAGTCGTTTCAGAGGTCATGACGGTAACATCCATAAAAATACAACCTTTGAAATGCACACCGTGTTTTCTCTCTGGGACACATTTAGAGCTTTACACCCGTTATTTACAATTATTGAGCAGGAAAAAACCAACCATCTCATCAACTCGATGCTTGATATGTATAAACATGATGAGTTGTTACCTGTTTGGGAACTGGCAGCTTGTGAAACCAACTGTATGATTGGTTACAATTCAATTCCTGTTATCACCGATGCATGGGTAAAAGGTATCAGAGGTTTTGATGCTGAACTTGCCTTAAAAGCTATGATTCAAACAGCTAATGCAGATCAGTTTGGGTTGAAATATTTCAAATCAAAAGGATATATTCCAGCTGATAAAGAAGGTGAATCAGTATCAAAAACACTTGAATATTCTTATGATGACTGGTGTATTGCAGAACTTGCAAAAGGATTAGGAGATTCAGCTACTTACAACACTTTTATTCAGCGAGGTCAATATTACAAGAATATTTTTGATAAAGAGACCGGTTTTTTCAGAGGGAAAAGTAATGGTTGCTTTGTAGTCCCTTTTGATCCAACTCAGGTAAATTTTATGCTCACCGAAGCCAACACATGGCAGTACAACTTTTTTGTTCCTCAGGATATTAATACCCATATTTATATGCTTGGCGGTGATAAAGGTTACGAATCAAAACTTGATACTTTATTCAATACTAAAATTGAACTTTCAGGTAGACATCAATCGGATATTACTGGGTTGATTGGACAATATGCACATGGAAATGAACCAAGTCATCACATGGCATACCTTTATAACTATGTTGGTAAACCCTGGAAAACTCAGAAACTAATTCATCAAATCAGCACTGAGCTTTATTCAAATGCTCCTGATGGGCTAAGCGGTAACGAGGATTGTGGACAGATGTCGGCATGGTATGTTATGAGTGCAATGGGTATGTATCCTGTTACACCCGGAAGCGATATCTATGTAATGGGGACTCCACTTTTTAATGAGATGCAGATAAATCTTGAAAATGGAAAAGTGTTTTCCATAAAGGCTCTGCGAGATAGTAAAGATGATATATATATTCAATCGGTATCTTATGATGATAATTTCTACACAAAGTCATATATAACTCACGATATGATATTGAGTGGAGGTGAATTAATATTTAATATGGGATCAAAGCCAAATCCTGAATTTGGGAGAAAAGCTGAAGATCGTCCGTTTCAAAAAATTACTACTAATTTAATTGCTCCTGTGCCATATTTCAAGGCACCATCAAAAACTTTTACTGAAGAAATAATTGTATCGTTAGCTGATATTCAAAACAATACTGACATATGGTTTTCTAAACAAGAAAGTATTTCAGAAAAGTATTCAAGTCCAATACAATTAGTTAGAAATACAGTACTTACTGCATATGCAGAAAATAATGAAAGGAAGAGTTTTACTGAGGAAGCTGAGTTTATCAAGATCCCCGGCACCATGAATATTACTATTAATACAGAATACAGCCCCCAATATACAGCAGGAGGAGATATTGCACTGATTAATACAATTAGGGGAGGCGATAATTTCCGCACAGGAAACTGGCAGGGTTATTACGGCCCTGATTTGGATGTAGTTATTGATTTTGGAGAAGCGAGAAAAATTAGTGTTGTTGGTGCCGGATTTTTGCAAGATGAAAATTCATGGGTATTCATGCCGCGGTATGTAAAATTTGAAGGCTCTGTGGACGGAAAAAACTATTTCATACTTGGTAAAGTTGAGAATGATATTGAGCCAAAACAAACCGGTGGAATTATAAAAGACTTTGAAATAAGAAACATCAATAAGACTATCAGGTTTTTAAAAGTAGATGCAAAATCACTTGGGATGTGCCCCGACTGGCATAAAGGAGCTGGTAACCCATGTTGGATATTTGTTGACGAAATATGGGCCAAGTAATGTGCTAATCCTCGGCCCTTAACGCATCAACAGGTTTTATGCTTACAGCACGTTTGGCCGGAATTATGCCTGCCAGTGCACCGGCAAAAATTAGTATTACTAGTGCTATAATTGCAGTTGAAAAGTCTACTTCAGGATTTTTAAACATTTCATTATTTATTTGAAATTTCGTCAAAGCACCATTTATTGCTTCTATTAATCCAACTCCGGCTACCAAACCAATATACCCGGATATTGTGGTTAGAAAAACCGACTCAGTTATTATTTGTACCATTACCTGCATGGGTGTAGCACCAAGCGCTCGTTTTATTCCAATTTCACGGGTTCGTTCCTTTACAATAACCAGCATAATATTGCTTATGCCAATAACTCCGGCAAGCAATGTGCCAATTCCCACTATCCAAATAAGTGCTTCAATTCCATTGAATAATCCATTCATTTGTTCAAATTCCTCAGCAAGATTAAAATGCCCGAAAGCCTCTTTGTCATCAGGATGAATGCCGTGGCGTGATGCCAAAAATTTCATGGTTTTTTCTTCAATCTCTGGCGCATACTCATCATCTTTTACAGTAATCGAAAACCATCCTACGATGTCGCCATAATTATATGTTTTTTGGAGTGTGGTAAGTGGAATATAAATAGTCTGTTCTTTTTCTCCACCGAAATTAATTTGGGTGTTTAGAGGTTTAAAAACGCCAACAACAGTAAAATATATTCCTTTAATTTTTATAGACTGGCCAATGGGATTTTCTTCAGGTTCAAATAGAACTTCTTTTACCCGGGTTCCTATTACTGCTACTTTCCTTTGTTCATTTAAATCAATTTGATTAATGAAACGACCATCTATCTCCATGGGATCAACTTTCTCCCAGTCGGGGAATTCTCCTTTAATGGTGAAAGCTCCGGTTTTATCCTTTCTTACGGTATTATTAGTTCCATCACCTGCTGACCAGCCGGTTATTTTAGGTGCTATATACTTTATCTCGTGGATATTTGCTTTTAGGGCATCAATATCATCATTTTTAAAATTAAAATATCGTCCTCTTGGAAAGCCTTTATATGGGATTGATGTGCGCTGTGTCCATACAAAGAAGCTGTTAGTTGCAAAATCACCCATTCCGGAGGATACTCCGTTTTCGAGACCGGCTCCCGATCCCAGCATAATAATAAGCATAAATATTCCCCAGAAAACGCCAAAAGCAGTTAACAAGGTTCTAATCTTGTTTTTCTTAAGGGTTTGAAATATTTCTTGCCAATTATCGCGATTAAACATAATACTAATTTAAGTTTAATATCATTATTCTTCTTTTAGGGCTTCAACGGGTTTAATGGCTGCGGCTCTTCTTGCGGGAACATATCCGGCTAGTGTACCAGCAATAATTAATACAATAACTGCACTTATGGCTACTCCTAAATTAGCTTCAGGGTTTCTGAAAAACTCAGATTGTATATGAGGGCTGACTAATTCTAGGAGTCCAATTCCAAGTAATAAACCCACATATCCTGCAACACCTGTAATTAGTATTGCCTCTTGCATAACCATATTAATAATAGACCATGGGGTTGCGCCCAATGATTTCCTAATCCCTATTTCACGTGTGCGCTCCTTAACAGATATCATCATTATATTACTAACACCAACAATACCTGCTACAATAGTTCCAATTCCAATAACCCATATAAACATCCTTATTGCGGCGAATAAATCCTGAAACTGTTTAAACTCTTCAACACCATTCCATATAAACATTGCATTTAAGTCTTCAACATCAAATACATGCCGTTCGGCGAAGTTTTTGCGGATTTCTGTTTCCATTCGTTTACTATCTTCTACATCTTTGCTGCCAACAGTAACTGCTAATGTGTTAATTCTATCTCGTCCAACAAGAGCCTTTTGTGCTGTTGTAAGCGGTAAATATATTGCACGTTGGTTATCCTGACGGCCATCATCATCCATAAAAACTCCAACAACTTTAAAAGGAATACCTCTAATGCTAATATGCTCACCTATCGCTTCTTCCTGCTTAAAAAGTACATCCTTGACGCCTATTCCGATGACGGCAACTTTTCGGTTTTTTTGTAAATCAATATCATTTATATATCTGCCCTGTAGCATTACTATTTTTTCGATAATACCATAATCGGGATGTATACTGCGCATTTCAAAATCTCCGTATTCTCTCTTGTAGGTAACAGTGTTGTCGCCCCACACATGCATTCTGCCGGATAAATATTCAACACCATCAATATGGTTAACTATATCGTCATAATCTTCGTTTTTAAAACTTATGTTGCGGCCCGGTTTATATCCCTTGTATGCCTTGCTAGTTTCTCCTCCCCATACCCAAAGAGTGTTTACTGCAGAACTTTTAAACTGATCATGAACACCATTCTCCAATCCGTGTCCTGATCCCAGAAGTATAATCAACATAAATATCCCCCACGTTACACTAAATCCTGTAAGGAAAGTACGGAGTTTATTTCGCCTAATTACGCTAATAATTTCAATCCACCTGTCAAGTATAAACATGGGTTTCAGACTATTTGAGGGTCAAAGTTAAAAGAATTCTTATTTAATCTGGAATACTAACTTATAATAAAACTTAAAATATATGCTACCATAAATATTTCCGCAAATAGCTTATTGCTAGTGCCATGGGATTTCTCACCAAGTTCAAAACATCAACTTAGCTATCCAAGCATCAAATTACATCCCCTAACATCACTATTATCAAATCTTCCAAGGATTTCAAAACTATCATTTTGATAATTTTTACCAAGATCCTGAGTGGCAATAAATGAGCATGAATATAAATTTGCAAAATCAATTACATTTATCCCTCCAGCTTTACCTACAGGAAGTATGGTCAACGGATCGTTAATATCGCGTATTAATATTTTCATCCATGGAGGACAATTAAAAACTCCTTCACCCTTCGAATAAGCTTGGGAGAGTAATTCTGTCATTCCATATTCAGAATATATTTGGGATACTCCAAAGGCCTTTTTAAGTTTATGGTGCAGTTCATCACGAATTAATTCTTTACGTTTACCTTTCATTCCTCCCGTCTCCATAAGTATTAAATCAGGAAATTTTATCGGAAACTGCTCCGCTAAATCCAACAATGCATATGTAACTCCAAGTAAAATAACCTTTTGTTTTTTTTCTAATAATGAGTTAAGAAGTGTGTATAGTTCCCTATATTCATTCAAATAAAAACCACTGTTTCTGTTTGAGCTAGTTTGGATTAATTGATTGGCCATATAAACCAATGATGAACCTTCCCTTTCCAGATAAGATGGAAGTAATGCAATTACAACATAGTCTGTAACTTCACCAAAAAAATAATTAAATGAACTGAGAAAGGATTTTTCATATAAGTGAATATCTTTTACAACATGCTTACTTGTTTGTACTCCAGTTGTCCCGCTACTTGTGAAAATAATTTCTGGAATAAACTTTCCGGACATTATAATATGATCATTAAAAAACTCAATAGGGAGAAATGGGATTTGTGAGAAATGAACTATCTTGGAAATTTGGATTCTCAAATTATCAACGAATTGCTGATATACAGTGTTATTTTTATATTGAAAATGAAATATTTCAAGTGCAATATCGTTAAAATCATTGGGACTATTAATATTAAATATCCTCTTTTTTAAAGCCGTAATTTCTGGCATGATTTTTATACTTTTATGCTCTTGTTAATAATATGATTCGTAAAGCAACAAAAATACTAATTCTTCTTCTGATTCTCGGATCGGTGGTGCTTTCATGCCGTAAGTTTGAGGACTTCCCGAATACTCCTGTAATTACATATGATAACTTTATTGTGCTAATGAACTTAGAAACTGGAATTACAGAGCGTGGCGTTCTTGTTTTTTCATATACTGATGGTGATGGGGATTTGGGTCTTGACAAAGGAGATACCCTTGTTCCTTTCGATAAAAATGGAGATTACTATTACAACCTCATCATCAAATACTTTGAAAAGCAATATGGGGTATTTGTTGAGGTTCCGATATTAGCATGGAATATAGATTCATCATATTTTGATACTCTAACTTTCAACTCTCGATTTCCTGTTCTTACACCCGAAAGTGGTAACCAGGCGATAAAAGGAGTTTTTCAGGATACATTATTCATCTATAACCCAATTTCAGCTTTCGACACCATTAAATTTAAAGCTCAAATCATTGATCGTGCATTAAACAGAAGCAATGAAATTGAAACACAGGAAATAATCAGAAAATATTAGACTTATTACCTGCTTAAAAACTCTAGGAAGTCAAAAACATAAATACGAATTAACGGCGCGCATTTTCATAGGTTTATCATACATGCTATTTCCCTACAACCTTCTTACATTGTTCAAGATGCCCATTAATTATTAAAGAATTTAAATCCCCAACCTCATTTTTATATTGATGACGGTTTCCACAGTTATACATCTCAACCAATGGATCCTTGTGTACAATCAAAGCAAATAAACTATCTACTGATGGCACTTTATCAAGCTTACTGTATTCATTATAAGTAATACTTAAAAACGCAACATTCTTTGAAATTCCCCTGTTATCCAATAAATATCCTCCCTCAAGTTGTGTTGGATAAGCAAGCTTTCCTTTATAGTAGAGATCCCTTGGGTGTGGGAAAGAAGTGATTTCTGATTTATCATCCGATAATATTACCGGCACAAGATTGTTGTAATCACCTTTAGTACTATAGATCATTGTTGGCGGTCCGGCCAAAAAATTCACCATTACTACATCTTTTTGAGTTGTCACTTTTTCAACTTTTTTATTAGAGCCACATGACCAAGAAAGCGAAATGATTAAAAATATTGAAACAAATTTACACATGGGTTATTCAGTTTTTATAAATTTTCGATGCCATACATTCTCTTCAGTTGATACCGAAACAATATATGTGCCAACACCAAGGTGATCAACCGGAATTGATATATTATTTCCATGATACTCCAACTCATCAATATTCATTACCAAGCTACCTGAGATACCCGATACTTGAACCCGATTAACTTTAGCATTATTTTCAATATCCAAATTTAGCAAACTAACAACCGGATTTGGATATATGGTAAATCCCTTAGGTACTATTATATCATCAATTCCCAAAGGAGTTCTAATAATTTGGATATCCAATAAATATGTTCCAGTTCCACCAAGAAAATAGGGGGCCGTCAAGAATTTAACCACTCCACCATTGTTAACCAGAATGCTTCCTAACATAATATCGTCATAAGCAATCGACCATGACGTGCCATTATAATAGGACCATAATACATCATTTGTATATGTTTGTCCGTTCCCGCTATTGTACGAATCATGTGCTCTGGCTGATATGACGTAATCATATCCCGAAGGTAAATTAATGCTATAATAATCATAGTCACTACCATTATCCGAATTAGAACCGGTTGTATAGACCGAAGCATTATTTCCAACAAAATTAACAGACAGGCTTGTAGCATTACTTTCCTGGTCATTTGGCTCATATATATCAGCAACTTCTCCTGGTGCTCGTACAATAACCTGAATTGGATTTGGATAAGATGACGATCCTGTGACTGTCCAACTTCCCCCATCGGGCTTATGTTGCATTGCCAACAGGTAACTTCCAGGCTCTACATTAACTCCACTTGTGCTAAACATTTTATTAATATAATACCCCGATTGAAGAGAGGTGCTACTAAGAGTTTGAATTGTTTCAACAAAATAACCTTCTAAATTATATAAAGAAATATCGAAGGATCCATAGAAGTTGGAAGTGCCGTAATTCCCAATGTCAACAACAACATTAAATGCTTCATTTTTTGTGATTGTGGTTCCACAGCTAATATTCATAACTGAATAAAGTTCAATATCACTTACGTTGCCAACCGTTAATGAAGCAGTATTGGAATAGTCGCCATCAGCTACTCTAATCCAATTTCCACCCGAAGGTCGATAATAAACTCCTATAGTATAATTTCCTGGAAGAATTGTACTTAGACCATTAGTTACATATGATGTGGTATTCCATTCCATACTGTTAATTGTACCACTAAAAGTTTGAACATCATCAATAACATTTCCATTATTATCAAATATAAAAGCTGCAAACTCTCCTGTAAAACTGTTTTGTCCAAAATTTCCAATATCAGCTGTTACCGTAAATGCTTGGAGATACGATATATTACTTGGAGAAACTACTATGCTTTGGTTGTATAATCTTAAGTCATCAGTAGATGTGCTTGTTTCGGGAATCATTCCAAATATTGCCTGATGTCCTGAATTATAACCCCCTGTGCCGCCACCGGTACCTGTTCCGCCCGGATTTAGAGCATCGATATGAAAATAACCATCATGATAGCCTCCCCAACCCCAGTTGAAATGGAAAAAGTCGCCAGAATTGTACCCGTCGCATACAAAGCAATGACCTCCGCCACCTCCAAAACCGGCATAAACTAAAGGCCTTCCAGCATCCAAATCTGCATACATCATCTGCAACCATTGGCTAGTTGAATAATTCTCACGCTTTTCGCCATGCAGAGAACTACTATAACCAAAATAATTCTTAAAAGCACTCTCGGAACAAACCGGCGAATCATCTTCTACAACCCAAGCTCCACTTTCATCTGGACTATATCCCATATCAACACTAACACCACATTGATACATAAG
The DNA here is from genome assembly GCA_937912115.1 of uncultured Bacteroidota bacterium. Classification (GTDB taxonomy): domain Bacteria; phylum Bacteroidota; class Bacteroidia; order Bacteroidales; family F082. The sequence goes on from CALDOI010000263.1 coordinate 17,874, forward strand.
AGTTGCAATGGCATCATTGTTACTGCTTATGGAGTTTGGCATTGACGACCACTGGTAGGTTGTAGCACCAAAGTTAGCCGTCAAAGTTCCATAAACATCATGGTTATAGGAGTGCATTCCAGTTCCCTGGGCGGGATGATTCCAGTATTTCATAACCTGAGCCATTGCTGTTGCAACACAACCTGTTACTGAACCTCCCGGACACATAGCATTGTAATAAGGACTTTGATCCCATGTTGTTGTACACAAAGGATTTAATTGTGTATTATCTATGTTAGAGTTCATCAAATCACCATTTATTAAGGTAATCCATAAACTCTCAACCGATGGAATGGCGTCCATGTTATTTTCGATTGCATAATATATTTGACTTTTGTAACCTTCAATCCATTTTTTGAAACTGAAAGGTAGTTTACCTGCATCGAAATTACCTGAATTTGTATACCCCAAAATAGGGCTTGATACATCATCACCGGAAACCAATATTATTCCATTTTCATCACCAATATCAAATATATAAAGCAACGGTATGGTTTCAATAATTTCCGGAACAAAATCTGAAGGAATATTTATTTCATAGGCATGAGCCAATGTCAAATTTATAGAATTTCCATCAGTTCTGGTTTGCGTCAAAAAGTTTTGAGCTACACTCATGGCTTTCTTAACATCAACTTTTTCCGCATATGAATAGCTAATAATCGCCAATAATAGTAAACAAATTGTGAAGAGTTTTTTCATATCTCAAGTCTTAATTAGGACAAAAATTTCTCAGTAAATTTAATTAATATCAATAGAAAAAGCAAATTGAATGAATAACTGCTGAGATTTTTTGAATATTCGTAAAAGCTAAACAAAAAAATGATAGTTGGTTTATTTTCAGCAAAAAATACTATTAACAAAACATTAATAATTACCTGACTATATTTTATTTAGATTTGTATTCAATTATTATCATTCGCAAATAGGTTAGTTACGAGGCAATTAAATGTATTCAAAGGATTATTCTTCTCGAAAAAATATCATTATTGGAGTTTTCATCCTAATCGCCTTAACTTTTATAATTCGTCTTTTCTATTTACAGATCATTGATAGTAGCTATAAGCTTAGCGCTGATAATATTGTCCTAAGAAAGGTAAGAGAGTATCCTCCACGAGGTCTTATTTATGACAGAAATGGTAAGCTACTTGTTTTTAATGAAGCAGCATATGACTTAATGATAATACCCCGTCAGATGAAAACCATCGATACATCATTAATATGTGAAATAACGGGAATTGACAAGGCGGCTTTTGAAGAGAAGATAAAAAAGGCAAAGCATTATTCTTACTATAAGCCATCAACTTTTCTTAAACAAATATCGAAAAAGGATATAGGTAACATACAGGAAAAACTATATCAAATAAGTGGACTATATATTCAAACTCGAACTTTACGACAGTATCCTCTTCCAATTGCCGGGCATTTGTTGGGAAGTATCAGCGAGGTTAATAAAAAGGAATTGGAGAGAGATAAGTTTTATCAAGCTGGTGACTATATTGGCAAATCGGGGATTGAAAATTACTACGAAAAATACTTACGTGGAAAAAGTGGGATGAGCATTGTAGAAGTGGATGTTCATAATAGAATTAAAGGGAAATACAGCGATGGCAGCTTCGATACTGTTGCAATAGCAGGGAAGGATATTTATCTTGGTATTGATGCTCAACTTCAATATTATGGTGAACAATTGATGCAAAACAAAAAAGGCAGTATCGTTGCTATCGACCCAAATACTGGTGAAATATTAGCTCTTATTAGCAGTCCCGGATATAATCCAAATTTGCTTGTTGGGCGAGAAAGGGCGCCTAATTATTCTAAATTATTAAAAGATTCATTAGTACCATTAATGAACAGGGCAACCATGGGGACTTACCCTCCCGGTTCAACATTTAAGATGGTAAATGCACTTGTTGGATTACAAGAAAAGGCAATAAGTATGAGCACAGAATTTGATTGCAAAGGGCCTCTAACTGCACCCATTAAATGTACGCACAACCATGAAACCCCTCTAGCCTTATCCGGTGCCATCGAACAATCATGCAATCCATATTTCTGGAATACATTTAAAAGTATTCTGGAGAATCCGGTATATGAAAATTCACAAGTTGGCTATAAACATTGGTATGATATTGTAACCAGCTTTGGATTTGGTAGTAAGTTTAAAACCGACATTCCATTCGAAGTAAGCGGTAATATTCCTGATAACAACTATTATGATAAATTGTATCGCGGACATTGGAATGCTTTAACTGTTAGATCACTAAGTATAGGTCAGGGAGAAATTCTGGTTACGCCAATCCAGTTGGCAAATCTAAGTGCAATAATAGCAAATAAGGGATATTACTATCCTCCTCACTTGCTGGTAAAAATGGAAGGTGAAAAAGAGGACATTAAACCCGAGTTTAAGGAAAAGAAAATCACATCAATCAATCCTGAATACTTTGACATAGTACGACATGCTATGCTGGATGTATTTGAGGCTGAACATGGAACTGCAAGATGGTATGTACTTGATGGCATTAAACAATGCGGTAAAACAGGTACCGTACAAAATCCACATGGTGAAGATCATTCGATATTTATCGCTTTTGCTCCCATGGATAATCCTAAGATTGCATTAACGGTAATTGTTGAAAACTCAGGGTTTGGATCAACATGGGCAGCCCCAATTGCAAGCCTGATGATTGAAAAATATATTAAGGGAAAATCTGATAGACCTAACTTGGAAAAAAGAATAATGGAAGGTGACTTAATACACACAGCAAAAAAATAACATTGAGAAACAGGGAGAAAATATCGGGGAATATTGATTGGGTTTCCATAACCATTTACATTGCATTAATTGTAATTGGTTGGTTAAGTATATTCACAGCTTCTGCTGGTGAAGATGTTGGCAATCTGTTCGATATCACAACACGCTATGGAAAACAGTTGATGTGGATTGGTTTTGCTACTGTTCTGGCTATTACTATAATGGTTATTGACGCAAAGTTTTTTAGCACATTTTCTTATGTCTTCTATTTAGGAATGCTCCTAATTCTTGTGGGGGTACTGTTTTTTGGTAGTACGGTTGCCGGGTCGAAATCATGGTTTAAAATTGGAGGATTCGCTATTCAGCCAGCTGAATTTGCAAAATTTGCAACAGCTCTTGCAATGGCAAAATATCTCAGCACTTTGAATGTGGATATGCGAATGCTCAAAACCAAAGTTATATCAATAGGTATACTTGTGGCTCCGGCATTGTTAATTCTATTACAAAATGATACCGGATCTGCTTTGGTATATTTCTCTTTTATACTTGTTCTTTTTAGAGAGGGATTTTCAGGTCTTATTTTTATTGCCGGAATAATAATGGCTGTTCTTTTTATTGTTACTCTGCTGTTTAGCAAATTGTATGTAATTGGGATACTCATAGCTCTTACAGTATTAACATTTGTTCTTTTCAAAAGCTTGCGCAAGAATTGGAAACCAATAATTGGAATATTAATTCTTTGTGTAGCATTTGTGTTCAGCGTGAATTATGCATTTGAAAATGTATTAGAATCCCATCAGAAAAAAAGAATTAATGTCCTATTGGGTATTGAACAAGATCTACAAGGTGCCGGCTACAATGTTAACCAATCTAAAATTGCTATCGGTTCTGGTGGACTAACCGGAAAAGGATTCCGTAATGGAGTATTAACACGATATAATTTTGTCCCGGAGCAAAGTACAGATTTTATTTTTTGTACCATAGGTGAAGAATGGGGCTTTGTTGGAGTAACTGTGCTAATACTACTTTATCTAATCTTGCTGATTCGAATAGTATTATTAGCTGAACGACAACGATCAAAATTTAGCAGGATTTACGGATATGGTGTTGCCTCGATATTATTTTTTCATTTTACAATTAACATTGGAATGACCATTGGCCTTGCTCCTGTTGTTGGGATACCACTTCCATTTTTAAGTTACGGAGGTTCGTCTTTGTGGGCATTTACTGTCCTGTTGTTTATATTCCTCAAGCAAGACGCTAATAGATTAAATGTTCTATAAAATTAAGAATGGCATTTTGTAATATTGATTACTTGCTCTGTATCCATACAAAAATTATAAATTTGCCCAAAATCATTAAAGAAAAAGGTTATCATGAAATTATACCCCATAGAAACTGGAAATTTAAAATTGGATGGTGGAGCCATGTTTGGTGTAGTACCAAAAGTAATGTGGCAAAAAGCATATCCTGCAGATGAAAATAATTTATGCAACTGGGCAATGAGGTGTTTACTCGTTGTTGATGGTGAAAGAAAAATATTGATTGACAATGGCATTGGAAATAAGCAGGATGAAAAATGGCTTAAGCACTATTACCTAAATGGT
>CALDOI010000264.1 GCA_937912115.1 uncultured Bacteroidota bacterium
TTTATTACACCTCACCCAAAACTTTTTCTAAAAGTTTTGGACACTCCTCAAGGAGAGTTGAAATAGTAACCCCGAGGCAAGCCTCGAGGAATTCTTTAGATTAAATCCATAGCCTCGCTATCGATCATCGTTACCCACTTTCCCATCTTTTTTTGAATTACTCTAAAATGATCCTTGTCATCAGGAGTAATAAAAGAAATTGCTTCGCCGGGCGATTCTGCCCTACCTGTTCTCCCGATTCGGTGAATATAATCTTTGGGCGATCGGGGTAACTCATAATTAATTACATAGGGCAAAAATTCAATGTCGATGCCTCGTGATAACAAATCGGTTGCAACCAATACTGAAATTTTACCTGTCTTGAATTTTGCCAGGGCTGTGGTTCTTGCATTCTGGCTTCTTTTACTATGAATAGCTAATGCAACTATTCCATTCTTACGAAGTTTATCAACAACATTATCAGCCTTGTAAACCGAAGAGGTAAAAACCAATACCTGTTTTAAGTCTTTGCTTTTAATTAAATAACGCAGAAGCGGGCCCTTGTTTTCGTCTGATACAAAATATGCCGATTGGCTTATTAGTTCAATATTATCATCTTCCGCATCAATTTTAATTATAACCGGATTATGTAAGAATAATTGGTGAATGTTTTCAACATTATCGCTCAGAGTTGCTGAAAACAATAGGTTTTGACGCTTTGTGGGCAGCAGTGCTAGGATGCGTTTCATTTCATCTTCAAAACCAAGGTTAAGCATTTTATCAGCCTCATCAAGCACAAGAGTATCAATGCATGATAAGTGTACTGCATTTGAATTAACTAATTCCAATAATCTTCCCGGTGTAGCAACAAGTATATTTACCCCCTGTAAAGCTATCATTTGTGGGTTAATGGATACGCCGCCATAAACTGCCATAGACTTGACCCGTTTAGGTAACTCTGATCCAAACAGATGGAATACTTCTCTTACCTGAACTGCCAACTCCCGCGTGGGCACAAGTACCAGCACGTTGATATGTCTGTTTTTTGAAACATTTATTCCCTGGCAATTCATTAAAATTGGCAACACATAGCTAGCGGTTTTACCTGATCCTGTTTTAGCAATGCCTAATATGTCTTTTCTATTTAATATGGCAGGAATAGCCTCTTTTTGAATAGGATATGGATGAATATAATTTTGATTATCCAATGCTCTTAATAAAGATGGCGCTAACCCTAAAGATAAAAAAGACATATTTCTGTTTTTGTTATTGTTGTTAAAATATTTCCGCTTACAAACTTAATATTGCTATTGCCGGAATTTGTTTTTTTGGATAATTGTATTAAAAATTGGTGGTTACCTTTGTAACTCTATTGGTTTATCAAAAATATTTACACCACCTTTTACCCCAAAATCAAGAGTTTGTACCGGATAGGCTATACTTATGTTTTCTTGTTCAAAGCGTTTCTTAATCCGCATTATAGCTTCACTCATTGCATCTAAGTAGTCGGTTTGCTGTTCAAACTCAATCCAAAAACGAACTTCAAAATTGTAGGCATAGCCTCCAATACCGGTAAAATAGAAATCTGGTCCGGGAGATTTTAGTAAGGCTTTAATTTTATTAATTTCATCGAGAGCTACCTGTTTTACTTTGTCCAAATCGTCGCCATAGGATACACCGCTTTTGAGGATAATTCGTCGTTGGTTAAAGGTTGAATAATTAGTGAATGTTGAATTATAAATTAGCTGATTTGGCACATAAACTTCCTGACCGCTAATTGATTTTAAGGAAGTTGTTATCCATCCTATTTTCAATATCGATCCATATTTTCCGTCAAGCATAACCCAATCATCATCCTTAAATGGTTTTTGAATATTCAATAATAATCCTGCAAACATATTTGAGGCAATGTCTTTAAAGGCAAAGCCAGCTATAATTCCAATAATTCCTGCTCCTGCCAACAGCTTTGTTAATACACTTTCAAGGCCTAGAATTTCAAGTGCTAAAAATACTCCTGACAATATTAATACTATGTATATTATCGAAGATACTAATTTAGCTACATCTGCCTGCTTTTTTAATATCCGAACATTAACGTAGGTTTTGAGTAAAATTTTACGAATAATTTTAGCCAGCGCATAAAATAATATAAGGACTAAAACTGCAAGTAGTATATTAGGTAAAAAATGAAAAGCTCCTTCATCCCATTTTTTTAATATGGGGAGTAAATCGAAAATATTTTCACGCATCGGTATATTGTTGAACTAAAATAATTGTAAAGATAATATAATTGGTTCTATTGGTTTTCTTGCTGAACATGAGGTTCTGGTTTATCCTGGCTCAGGTGACCTATTACAATTACTATTTCACCCTTTATAATGTTATTATTATAGTATTCAACAACCTCATTTACTGTTCCTCTAATAGTTTCTTCATGCATTTTGGTTATCTCTCTGGAAACCGAAATCTGCCGGCCTTCGCCCATATACTCCCCAATTTGGCCAAGTGTTTTTAACAACCTGTGGGGCGATTCGTAAAGGATAATTGTATTAGGTAATTTTGATAAATAAACAAGCCTTGTTTGTCTCCCTTTTTTCTGAGGCAGGAATCCTTCAAAGAAAAACTTGTCGGATGGTAGTCCTGAATTAACTAAGGCAGGAATAAAAGCTGTAGCTCCCGGCAAACAATCAACCTCAACATTATTTGCTATACATTCACGTACAAGTAAAAATCCCGGATCAGAAATTGCAGGAGTACCTGCATCGGTTATCAATGCCATTGTTTCTCCATTCGCTATCCTTTGTACAATCCCTGCAACTACTTTATGTTCGTTGTGCATATGATACGAATTCATTCGTGTTTCAACACCAAGATGCTTTAGGAGCTTACCGCTATTGCGAGTATCTTCGGCAAGAATTATATCTACCGACTTAAGCACATTTATTGCCCTAATGGTAATATCTTCAAGGTTTCCAATGGGAGTTGGAACAATAAATAATTTTGACATATCCTTCTACTTAAAAAAAACAAAACTACAATTTTAGATCGTAAACAAAGTTTAGGATATTATGAAGTGGTTTTTTCTAATTGTAATCATCCTAAACATTTATGTTGCTGCTATTGCCCAACCTTTTACTGATCGCATTAGTTCCTAAAGATTATTTACCTGGCGACACTGTTTGTTGGAATCTTGGTGATGAAATAACTCATATTGGTATTGTAGTAGCTTCAAAATCAGCTGATGGAAAAAGACATATGATTGTTCATAACATTGGTCAGTGTTAAGTATTGGAAGACTGTTTGTTCAACTTTATAATTATTGGACATTATAGATATAATATCAAATGACTTAAATTCTGCTAACCAAAATACTTAGCCTTCATCTTTAACGAAACATTTACCAGCAATATAAGTATCGGCACTTCAATTAACGGGCCAATAACAGCTGCAAATGCTTCTCCCGAATTTATACCAAATACCGCTATTGCAACGGCTATTGCCAACTCAAAATTATTGCTTGCGGCTGTAAACGACAGTGTTGCTGTTTTTTTATAGTCGGTTCCCATTTTTCTACTTATGTAGAATGAAACAAAAAACATCACCACAAAATATATTATCAGTGGTATGGCTATTCGTATAACATCCAAGGGTAATTTAACAATGAAATCTCCTTTTAAAGAAAACATCACATAAATTGTAAATAGTAAAGCAATCAGCGTAAGCGGGCTAATTTTAGGAATGAAGCTACTTTGATACCAATTTTTACTTTTTAATTTGATCAAAGAATAGCGTGTGATAATTCCGGCTAAAAATGGAATGCCAAGATATATTAATACGCTTTCGGCTATCTGACCAATTGTGATGTCTATTTCAGAGCCTTTTAATCCGAATTTCTCTGGCAAGATGGTTATGAAAAAATAAGCATATACCGAAAAAAATAACACCTGAAAAATACTATTAAACGCTACCAGTCCGGCTGCATATTCGGTATCACCTTTTGCCAAATCATTCCAAACAATTACCATTGCTATGCATCTTGCCAACCCAATTAGTATCAACCCAACCATGTAGTGTGGATAGTCATGCAAAAATATTACTGCCAATGCAAACATCAAAACAGGTCCAATTATCCAGTTCTGCACCAACGATAATAGTAATACTTTACGATTGAGGAACACATCCTTTAGCTCTTCGTATTTTACTTTTGCCAATGGAGGAAACATCATTACAATCAAGCCTATGGCTATTGGAATATTTGTTGTTCCTTTTGTAAAGCTATTCCAAAATGAAGCAATATTTGGGAAAACATATCCTGACCCTATACCAATTAACATGGCCATAAAAATCCAAAGGGTGAGGTATCTGTCGAGAAAAGATAATCTTTTGTTTTGCGGTGTCATTTCAATAACGGTTTTAATTGATCAACATAAAAAGCTCGAAAATCGCGTTCAATTTCATTTCTAACTCTTGTAAACTCGTTTATAATTTGATCATCCGTACCAGTAGCATCGGCAGGATCATCAAAACCAATGTGTAATCTGTTTTTTACATTTCCATCAAAAACCGGACAGCTTTCATTTGCTCCCCCGCAAACGGTTATTACAAAATGGAAGTTATCCGAAAGAAACTCACTTACATTTTTGGGGAAATTATTACTAATGTCCATATTTATTTCTTTCATAACCTGGATTGCCTTTGGATGCACTTTTGAGCTGGGTTCAGTTCCTGCAGATACGACTTCCAATCGTGAATCAAAGCTTTTTAGTAACCCCTCAGCCATTTGACTTCTGCAGCTATTTCCTGTGCATAATATCAATATTTTCATAATTTATTGTCTAATTTTAATGCGTAAAAATAAAATAAAAGACATTAATAGTTGTTAAAAAACTGATAACCTATGTAGCAATTATTAACTTTGCTTTTTGAGGATATCAAAGTTATATAAATCTAAACCTTATATTATGCGTAAAACTTTATTTATTTTCCTGATCGTATCAGTAGCAATTGGTGTGATTAGCTCGTGTGAAAAAAAAGTCGAGAATAATTTTAAGATCACTTTAAAAGTATCAAACGGGGAAGACAACACTATTTATTTGAGTAAGCGCGAAGGAGGAGAAATGATTAACTACGACTCTGTTCAGCTAATAGACGGACAAGGCATTATTACAGGACATATTGATATGCCGGAGTTTTATTATTTAAAGTTTAAGGATACTAGAAACTATATTTCTGTATTCGTTGAAGCTGGAGATATAGTTATAGAAGTTGATATGAATAATTTGGATAAGCCTTTAATTTCTGGCTCATTAACCCATGAAAAATTTATGGCATTTAACGATTCTGTCAGCATTTTTGATCAACAGGCATCTCTGTTAGGAAAGCAATATGGCGAGGCAAATAGTAATAATGATACTGTGCTTATGCAGCAAATTGAAGATCAATATATGGCTGTTGATGGTAAAAAAACAGAATATCTAATTGATTATGCAATAATAAATAACGATAATGTTGTAAGTGCTTTTTTGGTGCTAAATAATTCATATAAGTTTGAACTTGAAGATCTGGAGAAGGTTGTAAGTGGTTTCGACCCCTCTATTGATTCAAGTGCTTATGTAAAGAGCCTGCAACAATATATTTCAACGCTTAAAAAATCAGCAATTGGTCAGCCATATATTGATTTTGCACTTAATAATCCCGCTGGTAATCCTGTTCCTCTATCTTCTTTATTAAATGGAAATTATGTGTTAGTTGATTTTTGGGCATCATGGTGTAGTCCCTGCCGAGCCGAAAATCCTAATGTGGTATTGGCATATCAAAAATTCCATGATAAAGGTTTTGATGTAGTTGGTGTTTCTTTCGATAAAGATCATGACAAGTGGGTTGAGGCTATTTCAGCTGATAACTTATCATGGGCACATGTAAGCGACCTCAAATACTGGAACTGTGCTGCCGGAAAACTTTATGGAATCCAAAGCATACCTCAAAATATTCTTATCGATCCGGATGGTATCATTATAGAAAAGAACCTTCGTGGTCAGGATTTACAGGACAAGCTGGCAGAATTGCTTAATTAGTGGATATAAGAAAAACGTCAAATACTACGTTACTCTCGCTTATGAAACAGTCATTTACAAATGTAAGCTCCTTGGTTTCAAAAACTTCGAAAGCCTTGTCTTTGACGCTTTCTTATCACCCACTCAAAATGGGCAGTTTTTTAAGAGCCTTTTATTTATCGAATTAGCTATTTATTTATAACAGATACTGACTGGTTTATCTTTTAATAACCTCTTGATTAGGTGTTTGTATATTCATTTATTATATTTGTTGTCAAATCTGATTACTATGAATAAGGCTCTCATTATTATTGATATCCAAAACGATTATTTTCACAATGGTTCTATGGAGCTTGTTGAATCTGAACAAGCAAGCGTGAATGCAAAGGCAATCATTGATAGATTCAGAGAAGAAAAACTGCCTGTCATTTTTATTCAACACATTGCTAATCATCCTGGTGCTACTTTTTTTATTCGCAGTACCCATGGAGTTAAAATTCACAATAATGTGATCCCTGTGGGAAATGAGAAGGTAATCACAAAACATTATACAAATAGCTTTCGGGAAACAGAGCTTTTGAGCCATCTTAATGACAATAATATTTCTGACTTGATAATATGTGGTATGATGACTCATATGTGTGTTGATACAACCGTAAGAGCCGCTTATGATCTTGGATTTAACAACACCCTAATTGGTGATGCCTGTGCAACTAAAGACCTTGCTTTTAACTCAAAAGTTGTACAATCCCATGATGTTCAAACCTCATTTCTGGCAGCGTTACACGGTACATTTGCAAATGTTATTAACTCAAATGATTATTTAAATGAAAACTAAACCCATAGACATACTAGTATATGCTTTAGCTTTTTTAATTCCATTTTATTTAGTTTTCTATCAACCACTATATGAAAACCCTGAAGCGAGAAAAAATAAAACTATTTGGAAATTTATTATTGCCGGGTTAGTCACCTATGTAATTTTAGGTGTTGTTTATTATCTAATCAAAAATTGAATATTATCATCATGAGTGATAAAAATTTAAAATCATATTGGGATAGAGTTTATGAAAAATATGAAGTTGAAAAACTTGGGTGGTATGAAGATAGTGCTGAGCCATCTATGCGATTAATTAATAAGTGTAAACTAAGCAAGAGTGGAACAATATTAAATGTGGGTGCCGGGGCATCAACATTGATTGATGAGCTATTGAAAAATGGTTATCAAAACATAATAGCCAGTGACATAAGTGGAACATCATTGCAAAAGCTTAAAAATAGATTAGGTGAAAAAGAATCTCAAAAAGTTCAGTGGATTATTGATGATTTAACTAAATCGGAAGAGTTGGTTAAGCTAAGCCCAATAGAACTATGGCACGACAGAGCTGTGCTGCACTTTTTTACTGAAGAAAAAGATCAGGATGCTTACTTTAAATTGCTAAAAAAAATAGTTAAAAAAGAAGGGTTCGTAATTATAGCCACATTTAATTTAGAAGGGGCCACCCAATGTAGCGGACTTCCTGTTTTTAGATATAGTAAAACAATGCTGAAGGAAAAACTTGGGTTGAGCTTTGGGCTTATTGCAAATTTCAACCATACCTATACTATGCCATCGGGAGATCGCAGGGAATATGTTTATACCTTATTTCAAAGAATTAACGAATCCACCATCTAAGAAGGTGGGTTTCAATTGTATGTTAAAATATCTGTTAATGAATATTATATCGTACTACTTCTATCTCTTATTGGCATAATTTTTGATGTGATTAACCTTCATCAATAAAAAACTAATATTATATTTTACTAATTAAATAAATCAAATGAAAAGATTATCCGTTTTTCTAATTGCATCACTTGCAGTTGTTATAATTATGTCATCATGTAAAAAAGATGAAGACACTTTTGGCCCTCCTACAATTAACTTCGTTGGCGGTAGTGACTATATTGATTCAGATGCAACAATTTCAGAAAATACTTTTTTCAAAGTAGGTATTGCAGCAATAGCTAATACTGAGTCGAACGAAAAGTTAGCTTCACTACGTTTAACAAGAACTATGTTTGGTATCGTTTATACTGACACAACTTTATCAATAAATGAAACTACTTATGCTATTGATTTTGAGTTTAACTCACAGGCTGCCGGAGTTGTTGAAACTATCGTTTTTACTGTAACTGACAAGGCTGGTAAATCAGCCGAAAAAAGCTTAGTTATTACCTATGAGGCTTCAGCGGTAAGTGTTTCCAAAAATATTGGAGTAACTATGGGATCATATAATGATGATAATGGTAGCTTTTATTCAACAGTAACTAATCAGGTATATAATAAAGCCGATGCAACAGCTAATCAGTCTAAAATAGATTTTCTGTTTTACTTAGGTGCACAAAATGCTTCAACTATTGCCTCTCCTGCTGATATTCAGGCTAAAGCGGTTTTTGAGATTACTAACTGGACAATTCATAACGAAACATTGTTCGCAGAAACAACAATTACTGCTGCTGAATTTGACGCCATAGGCGACACCTATCTTTTTCCTGAATTTACAGGTACATTAACCGATGTTAATCATCTTGAATCAGGTGATGTAATAATGTTTAAAACCGTTGATAATAAATTAGGCTTGATTAAAGTAAGCTCAATAAATGGTAGAGGTGATTATATAAGTTTAGATATTGTAGTTTCCGGATAAGTTATTGGGAAATAAAGAGCTATTAATAGGTTCAATCACAGGAAATGCCTTCTCTTTTTGGGAAGGCATTTTTTGTAATTTTACTTTCTTCTTTTTTCAATCATATAACTTTGAAAAAGGTTGAAACTTGATTTTCACTATAAAAGTCGCCATATGAAAATTATTAAGCACATTTATTTCAACTCCAAATTATTGTCTGCTTAACATTAAGCAAAAACCTTCTTGATAATAATTACAGTGTTATCTAACCTCAAAATATATAACTTCTGACGGGTTACTATTGCCCTCAATACTTATTTCGACTGCATATTTTCCAATGGGCCACCCATTGTAAGGTTTGCTTAAACTGCTGTTCAAATCTTGATTAACTCCTAATTCGGAAGACCTGAGTGTAACTTCATCAATAATAATTGGGGGTTTACCTTCCATATACTTCCATACAAAAGTTATCAGGGTATTATCGGGTGCATTTCTTAACTTACAACTCACATAAATTTGAGGATTAGCAGTATTAAATACGAGATTATTTTGATTACAACCCTCATCTGTTAAGTAAGCACATATTTTAATATCTGTTAAATAAGCTGTTGTTACTTCAAACTCACACGATGATAAAATAATACTCAATAATAAAATTAGGGTAATAATTTTTGTTGAATTTTTCATGGTTAATAGTCAAGTAAATCTTTATGGTATTTCATTGTGATTCCAATTTTTTGATAAAAATAGGAAGGAAAAATACTTGTGTCAACCTAAAAAGGTTAAGTGTTGCTTTATAACTATTATTTGTAGGAGTTTATTTATTATTCGTACCTGAATACGCTTTCAAGTACAATTCGAATGCTAACTAGTTCTTTTCCTGCTTTAATATGGCGAGTCTGAAGCAAAGCCAGTGTGCAGGGACTTGTGCCTAGTATTAAAACATTACCCTGTCTGGACAGACGGGCAGATGTATTTATTGCTAATAACACAAAAATAATAGAAATGCAATACAAGCACAAGTCCCAACACACCCGGGCTTTGCTTCAGACTTATGCAAGGAATTATGGTAATTACCTAGTACGTGGATACAAGTGACCGCATTGCTAAACTCTTTCGTCAGCTTTTTGAAGAAACAGTGAATGATATACAGTTTTAATTATTTTTTCTTTGTCCAATACGAAGTTTTGTTAAATAAAGGTAGGACTGTTGTTACTCTTAATCTCTCCAGATTATTTACATCAGGGAACTTCATAATGCATTTTCTAGTTTTACCCGTTGATTCGTAATCATAAATAGAACCATCTTTCCATACATTGCCATCAAATACACAATCGTTAACAAAAGTTAAACCTTTGAGTGGGAGTTTAGCTTGTTCGGGATCTGGATTATTTTTGTCTAGATAAGGCTTTCCGGTTTCAGGATCAATGGGTTGTTTAAGTTCAACAATTTTTGCAAAAAACTTGTCACCTACTTTATAAATCTCGAGTGTATCTTTGGTTTGCTCATTTATCCAGATGGCAACAACATCATCCTTAGCAACTCCCTGTGCTTGTAACTGCATCATTGGGGAAATCATAATGCACATAATGACAATTATCATGCTCAATTTTTTCATAGTGGTAATTTTAAGTTATTATTAATTTAGCTTTAGCAATTCGTAATTGGATTTGCTAATATATATAATTAATTTCATTCGAGCAATGTAGATCGTTTAAAAAAATGATTGAAACTCCTAGCAGCAAGCCGACTATGTATCTCAATGGAATCATATTTTTCAATACGCAGGTTTATAGCAACTCTCAAAAGTCTTTAAAAGACATTAATAAATTTTGTAATTTGCAGCCTGAAGGCTTAAGTTTACTCAAAACCGATATAAAATTATTTGATAAAAACAAAGAAGTGTATTAGTGTCATTTTATACATAGTTAAGATGAAGAAAACAATTTCAACCCTCATAATTATTATTTTTTTGACTTATTGCAATAGTGAAAAGCAAAGCATAACTGATAGTTTTGCACCTTTAAATCCGGCTCCCATAACTTTTGATTTAAATACCGATGTAGGGTATTCTACCAATACTCTCACAGGTGACAGCATTCTACCCATCATTAATTCTTTAGGTGATACCATAATCACGGGTATACCTGTTCCAGCCATAGGCAAAGTCATTGATCCCGATAGTGTTGGAAGGCCTAAAATAATTTCTACAGGTAAGCCAAAGGTAGTTCAAACAAAGTCTAACACACATAGTATACCGGAAAACCTAACCGTAATACATGTAAATAAAAATGAACTCAGTACCTTCACCCCAGGTGTGGATACCTCTTCTTTTGTATTGGTTAACTCCATAGGCGATACTTTAACCACAGGCATACCAATACCTGCAAAAGGGAAAGTTGTTCCCTGCATACTCCCAATACCTGTTAAGGCTTTACCACCTGTTTCTGGAAATAATACTCGTATTAATATGAAACAAATGGATGTGGAACAGGGATTGAATTCATCATCTATTATGTCTGTTTTTATAGATAGTAATGGCAATATCTGGTTTGGTAGTATGGAGGGGGGTGTAAGCAGGTATAACGGCGAAAACTTTACACATTTTACAGTAAATGAAGGCTTAAGTCATAATAATGTTTTTTCCATAATAGAGGATAGGAAAGGCAATCTCTGGTTCGGTACTGAAGGTGGCGGTGTAAATATGTACGATGGTGAACGATTTACTCATTTCAGCGAAAAAGAAGGTTTAGGTTGCAACATTGTGACATCTATTATCGAAGACCATAATGGCAATCTCTGGTTTGGAACCGAGGGTAGTGGTGTTACTATGTATGATGGTGATAGTTTTACTCATTTTACCCAAAAAGAGGGACTTTGCAGTAATTATATCAGATCCATAATGGAGGATCGCAATAACAATCTATGGTTCGGCTCCTCCGGAGGAGGTGTGAGCATGTATGATGGTAGTACGTTTACACATTTTACCGATAAAGATGGCTTGGTTGATAATTGGGTTATTTCCATATTGGAAGATAGTAAAGGCAATATTTGGTTTGGAACTTTTGGTGGAGGTGTTGTTAAATATAATAGTGACACCTTTACACAGCTTACAAAAAAAGAAGGTTTAAGTAATAATGTGGTTACATCCATATTAGAGGATGACTATGGTAATATTTGGTTTGGAACTTTTGGTGGAGGTGTGAGTATGTATGATGGTGAAAAATTTATATATTTTATTGAAAAAGAAGGTTCCAGCAATATATCTGTTACATCCATCGCTAAAGATGACAATGGTAATATCTGGTTCGGTACATGGGGTAATGGCGTATACCTTTTTAAAAACAATTCCTTTATCCATTTTACCGAAACAGAGGGCCTAAGTAACCATGAAGTCTGGTCTATACTTGAGGACAGCCACGATAATTTGTGGTTTGGAGTCTTTAAGGGTGGAATAAATAAATATGATGGTAATAATTTCACACATATTACTGATGTAGATGGCTTAAGTAAAAATACTATTTGGTCGATTCTGGAAGATAAAGCCGGTAATCTCTGGTTTGGAACAGATTATGGTGTTCAGATGTACAAGCGTGGGAACTTTCATGATACAAAAACAAGCTTTGTACATTTTACTGAAAAGGAAGGTTTGAGTAAAAATATTGTCACTTCATTGGTAGAGGACAAATTTGGGAATATATGGTTCGGTACTAAAGGTGGTGGTGTATGTATGTATAACGGTGATTGTTTTACACATTTCACCGAGAATGAAGGTTTAAGTTGTAACAATGTGACATCTATCATTAAAGATCATAATGGCAATCTCTGGTTCGGAACCGATGGTGGTGGTGTAAGTATGTATAATGGCTATAGCTTTACTCATTTCACTGAAAAGGAGGGCTTAAGCAGTAATAATATCCAGACCATCTTTGCTAGTCAATCGGGCAAACTATGGTTTGGAACAGTTAACAAGGGAGTGTGCACCTATGATGGCGAAAAATTTACGCATTTTACTGAAAAAGAAGGCTTAAGTAATAATAATGTCCAGGCCATTATTGAAGATAGCTCCGGAGACATATGGGTTAGTACTTATCATGGATTAAATCACTTTTTGTTGAGTCCGGATGGTGTTTCATTTTCAATACATACTTATGATAAATATGATGGATTGAAGGGTATAGCTTTCGTTCAAAATTGCACAGAATTAGATAGTAAAAATCGAGTTTGGTGGGCAAGTGGAAAAAATATTACTATGTTGGATCTGAATAATTTTAAGGTCTCGGTTGATCCACCAATTATCCAGCTCAACCGAATAGAAATTAACGAGCAGTTTATTGACTACCGAAATTTGAAGGATAGTGTTGGTATTGAAATGGAATTTGATGGCATTGCAAGGTATTATAATTATCCTACTAACCTTGAACTTGGTCACAAGAGTAATCATCTTGATTTTTATTTTTCAGCCATTGATTGGTCAGCTCCACATAAAATTAAATATTGCTTCAAGATTGAGGGTTTAGTTGATAATTGGAGTTTGCCAACTTCAGAAGCCAATGCAGAATACCGTAACTTACCTTACGGTACATACACATTTAAAGTGCGTGCTATTGGTGAAGCACAAATTTGGAGCGAAACTTTTGAATATACTTTTACAATACTGCCACCATGGTGGCATACATGGTGGGCAAGATTAGGATATGGCATTATTACTTTGCTACTTATTATCGCTATTGTACGCTGGCGTACTGCCAATCTAAAAAAACGCCAAAAAGAATTGGTAATTGAGGTTAGTAATGCTACTAAAGAAATTAGAGAGCAGAAAGATGAAATTGAGGCTCAAAAAAAGGTGGCTGAATCAGCCACTCAGGCCAAAAGCCAGTTCCTCGCCACCATGTCACACGAAATTCGAACTCCAATGAATGCCATCATTGGTCTTACCAATCTGGTACTAAAAACAAAATTGGAGCCAAAACAACGGGATTATTTATTAAAAGTAGATCGTTCAGCCATCTCTCTCTTGGGAATTATTAATGATATTCTCGATTTCTCAAAAATTGAAGCAGGTAAGTTGAATATTGAAAAAATTCCATTCGACCTTGAACAGGTTTTTGAAAATGTCGCCAACTTAAATGCAGCCAAGGCCCAGGAGAAAGGTCTTGAATTTAGTATCCATATTGCAAAAAATGTTCCCTTTTACCTAATAGGAGATCCATTACGTGTCACCCAAATCATTACAAATTTTTGCAATAACGCCATCAAGTTTACAGAAAAAGGCGATGTATTAGTAAATGTGGAGCTTGGTGAAAAACTACCCAGCGGAAAACTGAAAATAGACTTCTCTGTAAAAGATACAGGCATTGGCTTAACAGAAGAACAACAAGGCAAAATATTTCACGAATTCAGTCAGGCCGACAGCACCACAACAAGAAAATATGGTGGGACAGGCCTCGGTCTTGCTATCAGTAAGAAACTTGCAGAAATGATGGGTGGTACAACCTGGCTAATTAGTGAATATGGTAAAGGCAGCACTTTCTACTTTAGTGCTGTTTTTGAATGTCAAAAGCAAATTAAGCGTGAGCTATTTAAAGCTCCCTCAGGACTTGAAAACTTAAGAGTGCTGGCCTGTGATGATAGCTCAACAGCGAGATTTATTGTTAAAGAGACCATAGAGACTTTTGGGTTTGAAATTCAATTAGTCGATTCAGGTAAAAAATGTATTGAAGAACTTCAAAATAACAAGTACGACTTGTTAATTGTGGATTGGTTAATGAATGAAATGGATGGTTTAGAAGTCATTAAAACCATTAAAAATAATATTGCAATATCTGATATTCCAATAATCATGATAAGCGCAATCGGGAACGAAGATGTTGCTCAAGAGGCTCTTGAACTTGGCGTTTCTCATTTCATATCCAAACCCTACACACATTCAACATTATTTGATACGATTATGGAGATTTTCGGAAAAGAAATACGCCCCCCCCGTACCCGTATTGAAAAAGTAGAAAAGCACCTGAAAGCTCTCCAAAAAATTACCGGTGCTACCATACTATTGACAGAAGATAATGAGATTAACCAACAGGTTGCAACTGAATTATTAGAAGATGAAGGATTTGTGGTTGAGATTGCCAATAACGGAAAAGAAGCTGTGGATATGATTGCTGCTTCCGGATCACCATCAAGATATAGCTTAGTTTTCATGGACTTACAAATGCCCATAATGGATGGTTTGACGGCTACAAAGGAAATCAGGAAACTCAACCAATATAATAACGTTCCCATCATATCAATGACGGCTGATGCTGTATCAGGTGTAAAAGAAAAGTGCCTTGAAGCAGGGATGATTGATATGGTTACCAAACCTATCGATCCTGATGAAATGTATGAAGCTATGGTGAAGTGGATCAAGCCGGGAAAGAAGAAAAAAGATCAAAGAAATAATCTGTCAGATGTCGAGGCAGGGGTAAAAGAAAAAAGTGACAAGCTAAAGGAGAATGAAATAGAAATTCCTGGTATTCCAGGCCTGAACATAAAAAAGGCATTAAGCAGATTAAATAACAAAAAGAAACTGTATTTAAGTATACTTGAGAAGTTTTATTCAAATAATCAGAATATTGTTGCTAAAATTAAGTCCACACTTGCTAAAGAGGATTATGAAACCGCACAGAGATTGATTCATACACTCAAGGGAGCTGCTGGAAACATTGGGGCAGATGAAATTTATGAACAAACAAAAAAAGTTGAAAAAAGCATTATCAGTAGAGATATAAAAAGATTCAATGACGAAATAATTGATCTGGATAATGAATTGCAAAGTCTATTTATTAGCATTCCCAAAAAATTAGCTCTTTTAACTACACCAAAAAATATAGACGCTGATATTAAATTAATTAAAGAAATTATACCTAAATTTGGACTACTTCTAAAAACCAAAAACCCCAAAGCCAAAGGTCTTATCACTGATTTAGAAAATGCTGGTTTATCAGGAAAGAGTTTTAATGAGATGGTAAAAAAAGTAAATAGCTATGATTTTAAAGGGGCAGCCAAACTACTAAATGACATTGAAAAAACAATAAACTAAAATATTATGGACAACCTATATAATAATACCATTCTTATTGTAGACGATACTCCTGAAAACATTGATATCCTCGTTGAAATACTCAATGATTTTGAGAAGCAAATAGCAATAAATGGTGCAGATGCCCTTGAAACAGCTTGGGAAGGTGATACTCCGGATTTAATATTGCTGGATATCATGATGCCCGAAATGAATGGCTATGATGTTTGTGAAAAACTCAGGGCGGATGAGCGAACTAAAAATGTTCCTGTAATATTTTTAACTGCAAAAACCCAAAAAGATGATATAGTTAAAGGTTTTGAGGTTGGGGGCCAGGACTACATTACTAAGCCCTTTGATGCGCGAGAATTAATGGAAAGGGTTAAAACTCAACTTGAACTCAAAACCCAACGCGAAATTTTAAAAAACATGAATGTTATCCTTGAGGATAAAGTTCAGAAAAGAACAGCACAGCTTAATGATTCGAACCTCAAATTGGAAAGTGCAAATAATAAGCTCCTGGTTCTTGATGATGCTAAGAACAAGTTTTTAAATCTAATTAGTCACGAAATCCGAACACCATTAAATGGAATAGTTGGGTCAGCATATTTTCTAAATGATATGATAGAAGATCCTGAACTTAAAGAATTTGTGGATATGCTTATGGAATCAGTAAACCGACTGGATAAATTTTCACAAACAGCTCTCAGCATAACACAAATGCAAACAATTGGTAAAGAAATTGAAAAAACAGAATTAAATTTAAACCCTATAATTAAACAGATTGTTGAGGAAAAGCAAGGTGACGCTGAAAAAAAGCAGGTTGAAATACAAAGTTCTCTTTCAGTAGAAAGTTCCATTAACGGTGTTGAAGAATACATTACAAAGACAATCGATGAGCTTGTTGTTAATGCAATCAAGTTTTCAAATGAAAACAGTATTGTGGAAATTGGCAGCCGTATTGAAGATGGCAAACTCAGGCTTAGTATTTCAGATACGGGTGAAGTTATTCCCATTGAAAAAATAGAGGAAATAGTTAAGCCCTTTGGTCTTGCCAACGATCATTATGATAAACATATTGGTCTTGGACTAAGTTATGTTCAATCAGCTCTTGATA
This sequence comes from uncultured Bacteroidota bacterium, assembly GCA_937912115.1. Taxonomy (GTDB): domain Bacteria; phylum Bacteroidota; class Bacteroidia; order Bacteroidales; family F082. The sequence goes on from CALDOI010000264.1 coordinate 16,876, forward strand.
TTCATAATGCCACAATGGAAATTGCTAGCAGTATGGAAAAAACAACGATTACTCTTGTATTTAATATTGATTAGGCGCTCGCTAATTTTAGTTTTTTTAGCATTAATTGAAGCGTAATTGGTTGGCATTATTAACGTTTAGGCAATTTATCTTGCTTTCTCAATATAGATTTCCTATTTTAGCAAGATAATTAATGCCCAACTAAACATCTTACCCTATGAAACACACAATAATATTTGATGACGACCATCAATTTCTTGTACAGACAATAAACGGGGTTTTTACAACCGAAGAAACAAGGAAGTTTGGAACCCTATACAATGAATTATTAGAGGGAAAACCCTATCGACAACTAATTGTAGATTTAACAAATGCAGGTAAAATGGAATCCCGCGAAACCCGCTCTATTACAAATGAAATGCTAAATCAGGCAAAGATTACTGATGTAGCTTTTGTTGGAGCTACCTCAGCAATACGTATGATAGCTAAAGTTTTAATGAAACTAGGTTCATTGAAAGCCGAGGCAACCTTTGTTAAAGATTTAAATGATGCAACTAACTGGCTAGAAAAAAGGAGATAATTATCATGAGTGAAAAAAATAATATTGACCAAAAAAAAGATCGCATCGATCATATTGAAAATGTGCTGGCATCGGTTGCCGCTGGCGATATTGATGCACGAATTAACAGTGATATCGAAGATGACTTAAGTGGCATTGAAGCTGCCATTGATCTTCTTATTGATGACTTAACCGACGAACTCAAGCAACGTGAAAAGATGCAGAAAGAGGTTGAGGATAAGCTCGTTAAAATACAAGAACAGCAAAAAGTCATTTTTCAACAACAGTCTGATTTACTTGAGTTATCAAGTCCTGTTTCAAAAGTATGGGACAATGTTCTTATACTTCCTGTTATTGGCACCCTAGATAGTCAGCGAACACAGGTAATGATGGAGAACCTGCTTGAAAAAATTGTTGAAACCGGTTGTACCATAGCTATCCTCGATATCACAGGCGTACCTACTGTTGACACACAGGTAGCCAATCATTTATTGAAAACAGTTACCTCAGCTCGATTGTTGGGTGCCGAATGTATAATATCAGGTATCAGTCCAGCCATTGCCCAAACAATAGTGCACCTGGGTATCGATTTATCATCCATAAAAACAAAGGCCACTCTTCAGGATGCTATGATTTATGCCATGAAACAAAATAAACGATCAGAAAATGTAAAACTTCAGTCGTTATTTACTGATTATGATAAAAGGGAAGAATAGATGAATAATGAAATGCACGAAAAACGGATTCCCATAATTAAGATTGGAAATTTTCTAATAGTTTCCATTCAGGTGGATATGCACGACAAGCTTGCAATTCAGTTACAATCGCAAATACTTGAAGAAATTGAAAAAACCGGAGCCAAGGGTGTACTAATTGATATATCTGTATTAGAGATGGTTGATTCATTTATCGGTAGGATGCTATCAGGAATGGCTTCAATGGCGGCTATTATGGACGCAGCAGTTGTAATTGTAGGAATGCAACCAGCAGTTGCCATAACGCTAGTTGAACTCGGACTGGAGATGCCAGGAGTAGATACCGCCTTAAATATGGAAAAGGGAATGGAGATGCTCGAAAGAAGACTCGAAGAAGAGGATTACGAACTATAATAATGTCACTTTATAATGTTGCAACTGACATCGGATAACAATTGGAAAAAACTCGGTGAGCACCATGTTAATAGTGAGCATGATATAGTAAGTGTACGGCAGCTTATTCGCTATTATGCTAAAGAAATGAATATGGGAATTATCGATCAAACCCGTATAACAACAGCTGTTAGCGAACTACTTAGAAACATGTATAACTATGGTGGAGGTGGCGAAGTTCATGTTGAAACAGGCCTGGTAGATGAAAAGCAAACTTTAATTGTTACATGCATTGATGAAGGACCGGGGATTGAAGATTTGGAGCTTGCCATGAGTGATGGTTATACATCTGGAAAAGGAATGGGTTATGGATTACCAGGTGCCAAGCGATTGGTTGATCGGTTTGAAATTAAATCGGAAAGAAATAAAGGTACTACTGTAAGAATAATGAAATGGAAGTAACCCGTAATCATATATTAAGTTTGCCAATCGATGATGAATCGGACATTGGTATTTGCAGAAGAAAGGGCGCAAGCTTAGCATCACAAATGGGGTTTGATACTGTTAAGACAGAGGAGGTTGCCATACTTATTTCCGAACTCGGAACTAATGTTCTTAAGCATGGCGGTGGGAAAGGTAAAATAGTTATATGCCAAATTGAAGACGAAAATAAACGAAAGGGTATTGAAATTTGGTGTTGCGATTCGGGAAATGGCATACCAAACTTTCAGCAAGCATTACAAGATGGATTTTCAGGTAAAAATTCGCTTGGCATAGGACTCGGAACAATTAATCGGTTTTCCGATGAAATTGAAATAAACCCCATTACATCACCGGTCTTTATAGAAAACTACTTTTCAGGAATTCATGATTACAAGCACTGTTTAAGGTCTCTGAAATGGGTTCCAACAAAAACCTGGAAAGGATTGATCAACAACCTCATTATTGGGGCAGCTACAAGGTGTCACCCCACCGAACAATTAAATGGTGATGCCTATTTAGTAAATAAAATAAATAAGGACATTTCTGTTGCTGCTGTAATTGATGGGCTAGGCCATGGAATAGAAGCAAATTTGGCCTCCGAAAGAGCAAAGGAACAGATTATACTTAAAACAGATTTGCCACTTGACAACCTCATGAATCATGTCCATAATTCACTTCGTGGAACAAGAGGAGCAGTGATTGGAATTGCACAAATAAATACCGAAACTAACAAATTATACTTTTCGGGGATTGGTAATATTGAATGTTTTGTTATTACTGCCGAAGGAAAGAAAACACCCCTATCGTTTGGGGGTATTATGGGGCATAATATGCGAACTCCCAGAGTGTTTGAATTCGATTTTAAGCCAGGTAATACAGTTTGTATGTACTCTGATGGAATAACAACAAGATGGAGTCATGAGAGCCTAAACTGGAGTGATGCTCCACAAAAGAATGCCGATTATATACTAAATAACTATTCAAGATTTAATGATGACGCAACAATTCTTATCATCCGCTACGCTATATGATATAGGTGAGCTTCAGGTACATTTTGAATCGGATGTAGTTAGGGCACGCAACATTGGTTTGTTGCTTGCTCAGGAACTACAGTTCGATAAAACCACCTGTATTAGAATTGGAACCACTGTGTCGGAACTTTGTAGAAATATGATCGAACATGCCGGAGGTGGACATGTTGCATTTAAAATTGCCGACAGGAAAATCAATACCGAAGGAGTAGTTATCATTTTTACCGATCGGGGTATGGGTATTGATAACCTTGACCAAATATTATCAGGAAATTATAAGTCGAAAAAAGGAATGGGGGTTGGATTAATCGGATCACAAAGATTAATGGATGAGTTCGATATACAATCGAAAATAGGAAAGGGTACAACCATCACGGTAGCAAGGTGGCTCCCACAACTTTCAACTACCCTCAATGAAAGCAGAATTTACGAGATACAAAAAGCAATAAACAGTACAATTGAGCGGGGTGATACCAGCATGGTTGATACCATTAATTCACAAAACGCCGAGTTGCTACACTTACTCAAAGAACTCCAGGATCGTAGTAATCAAATAGAAACGATCAATCGCGAATTAGAGGAAACAAACCGGGGAGTGCTTGCACTGAACAGTGAGTTGGAAGATAGAGCATCAGCATTGGAAAAGACCAGACACGAAGCTGAATTGGCAAAGCTTGATGCCCAGGAAGCAAATCGTGCAAAAAGTGAATTCCTGGCAAATATGAGCCACGAAATACGTACTCCAATGAACGGTATAAACGGTATGCTGGAACTAGTGCTACCATCAAATTTAAATGAAGAACAGTATCAATTTCTTACAATGGCCAAAGAAAGTGCTGATGTGCTTCTAAGTTTGCTAAACGACATTCTTGATTTTTCAAAAATTGAAGCAGGGCAACTTGAACTTGAAGAGGTGGATTATCGACTTCGTAACGTTGTTGAAGGTGTTTCGGATGTGGTTATTCAAAAAATTGAGGATAAAAACCTCGAATTAAATTTATTTATAAAAAATGAAGTCCCTAACTTTCTTATCGGCGATCCCGTTAGGCTACGCCAGGTTATTATTAATCTTGTGGGGAATGCCCTGAAATTCACGACCGATGGAGAGATAAATATTACGGTAAGTGATAATTCGGCATTCGTTACAAAAGACAAACCGCTTGCAGATAATGAAGTAGAGTTATTGTTCGCTGTTAAAGACACAGGGATTGGTATCCCTGAAGATAAACAACAATCTATTTTTGAGGAATTTTCACAAGCCGATACTTCAACTACCCGAAAATATGGTGGAACAGGCCTGGGTCTTTCCATTAGCAAAAATCTGGTAAATATGATGAATGGTGAAATATGGATTAAGAGCAAACCAGGAGAGGGGAGTACTTTTTTCTTCACCGTAAGATTAAAAAAATCTCTGAAAAATATAGAAGACAGTATTAAAATACCTGAAAAAATACATGGGCTTAATGTTCTGGCTGTTGACGACAACGAAACAAATAGAATAATTATTCAGGAAACCATGAAGGCATTTGGCTTCACTTCAGATGTTTATGCAAAAACAAGTGAAGCTCTTGATGCTTTCAATTCTCAGCCAGCAGATACCTATGATTTAATAATTTCCGATTACCAAATGCCTGAAATGGATGGGTTTGATTTCATTAAAATAATTAGAGAAAAAAGCATGATCCCCGCTATAATATTAACATCAATGGGCGTTTGGGGTGGCCGACGTGATTTTATAGAACTCGGAAATGTGGAATATCTTGCAAAACCTGCCAAACAATCTGTATTATTCAGAGCCATAATTACGTTGATGGGGGTTACAGACTATAAAGGTAAAAAAGAAGAAAAGGTTGATTTTGAGGGTGGGCTTGAAAGGCTTAAATCATTACCTGTTAGTACACGAATATTGCTTGTGGAAGACAATATAATAAATCAACGGGTTGCGACTGCTCTTATTAATAAAACAGGTATTGAAGTGGATGTAGCTGCTGATGGTTTAGAGGCCATTAGTGCTTTGCAAAATGCTAATTATTCACTAGTTTTTATGGATGTTCAAATGCCTCGAATGGATGGACTTATGGCAACACGCGAAATTCGTGAAAAGCTTAAAATACATAACCTCCCTATTATTGCCATGACGGCTAATGCAATGAAAGG
>CALDOI010000265.1 GCA_937912115.1 uncultured Bacteroidota bacterium
TAAAAATAAATAATTCGACTCTTCTATTACTCATAATAATTAGTTATCCTTCATTCGGCAAAATCATTAATCTAGACTTCAAATCTCCTTCTTGGGTGCTTTGTATTTAAAATATGCTTTTGTTTTCTCTCGCTAACATGGGTGTATATCTGGGTTGTCATTATTGAGCTGTGGCCTAAAAAATGTTGTATATATTTAATATCGACTCCTTCTTCAAGTAATAATGTTGCAAACGTATGACGGAAAGTATGTGGTGTAATATTTTTGTGGATATTGATTTTTAATGTGTGTTTTTTAATCATAAACCTTACTGATTGGTCGGACATTTGGTTGTTAAGCCGATTTATGAAGAAATAACCTGTCTCATTTCGTTTGTCGCTGAATAAATCATTGTATTCTTTCAATGAGGCTTTAATCTCTTTGTGATATATATGAATTAGTCTTTCTTTTTTCCCCTTCCCACTTACAAGTACCGAATCAAATTTGCTACTGATATTATTCGTTTTTAGAGTACATAGTTCGGACACCCTTATTCCTGTTGCAAATAGTAGTTCTAAAACTGCAATATCCCTTATTATTTCTTTGTAAGAATATTTATTTTTATCCTTATGTTTTTTCTTTAATTGATATACATATTTAATAAACTTTGATATTTCACTATTTGTTAATACTACCGGAAGGCTCATTGGCACTTTTATTTGTATTCTCATTTTGCGAAATGGATTTGTCAAAATTTCATCTTCATATTCCAGATAGTTAAACATTGACTTTAAAGTGGCTATTTTCCTTTTAACAGTCTTTGGTTTATTGGTAGAGATTTCTTTAATAAATCCTTTCAGAATGTTTTTATTAATTAGAGCTAGTTTAGATGTGAATTCATTTTCTTGCAAGAACCTTATGAATTGGGATAAATCTATTTCATAAGCCTTAATAGTTTTTTCACTTAGGTTCTTTTCGAACTGGCAATTAGAAATAAAATTCTTAATTGCATCTTCAATTGTATCCATTTCCATTTTTTTATATGAGGGGCAAACCTACTGCAATGATTGGATTTATACTAAACCAAATTAGTAGATCATAAGAAAGACAGATATGAATCAATTACGTAAGCTACTCCCCCTTCGAGACTATTAAAAGATACCCAAAAGGAAACTTAAAAATGATTTTGTTACTTTAATGTATATTGTTAATAAGCTGTTTGGTATACAGACTAAAGTGAGTTGATTTCAATAAAAATAATGACATAAAAGTAATTAGCATACAAGATCAACAAATCAAGTGTTTCGCAAATTTGTCCGAAACCAATTCATTCAAATTCATCATTTCAAGTTTTTAGGTGGCGGTTATGTTGTTAACGAAACAACAATTTATGGTATAAACATAATTAAGTTTAATGTACCGTTATTCTAAGAAAACAATTCCACAATAGCACCCTTATGGCAATGAGATAAGGCACTTCTTTTCTTTTTTACCAAATCCTTCCTCTTCTTTTTTCAATTATTCTCATATTATCATATTCAAGTATGGTGATCAATATCCTCCCCAACCTAACTTTTTTCCAAAATTCACATTCCAAATTATTTGCAGAACTGAAAAACATCACTTAGCTGATTTTTTGCACCATACAATTTTCACCTTTCAATTTCCCTACCCTATTAAGTAGTACCAACTCACCCTTTTTTGGGTATTGACTTGTATGGTTTTTGTATTTAGATTTACAACAACAATATCATGAATAAATTTACTTTGATATTTACCTAAAACGTATATCAGGCAAGCTAATAAGAAATCAAATCAGATTAGGGTAAAAAGAAAAACCCCCAGACATTAATAAATGAACATAACACCAATTATTATCCAAAAATCATGAAAGGAGGTAGAGGCAAAATTAGTTAAAATAGCAAGAAGAAGGATTGTACAAGTTTAGCCAGCTTTAAATACCAACTTCTATATGAGAAATTACAAAAGCAAGACTAATTTTTATTAATTTTAAAAACTTAAATATTGAAGAAAATTTTATTTGCCTTTTTATTCATGAGTATAGCTATATTGACGATTTATTCGTGTAGGAAAGCGGAAACTGGTGGAGCAACAAGTAAATCAATCAACAGGTTCAATTGAGGATCAACAATTAGAAAATCGGATAATTGCGTTTAGAGATAAAATGGATCTAATTCGTGAAAATCCAACGCTAAAATCGGGTAACGATCCAATGGAAGTAGATAGCGCAGTTTGGTTCATTGAAGCAACATCGAATCTCACTTATGGTGATGCATCTTCAACCTTAGAAGATTATGTTATTGATTCCGCATTTATTGAAGTTCCACTTACTAATGGTCAAATACAATGGGTTGATGTTCAGGTTGCATACGACCAAGTTATTGACAGTTTATCGGATCACTATGCTTCAATCCCTTCAGATGAAAAACAACTTATTGTTGCTGATATATCGTTAAAAGAAACTTCTGATAATACAGTTACCCTTGAAGTACTTTCTGGTTTTGGAGCCGATGCTCTTGGTTGTGGTTTAGGAATTTCTAATAATAGCTCATGGTATTGGGGTTATGAACAAGGCAGGTGTGATGGAAGCGGACTTGGTACTGGTTGCGATGCTGCTGATAAAATTGCACAGTTGGCAAATTATAATATTGCTGTACCTACTAGCGGCTATTATACGGACGTAACTTATCAAGAAGTTTGGTATGATGCAGTACCTACATCATCCTCTAATCCATATGGATATGGCGATTATCTACTATATCAATATTATCAAGAGGTTACACCAGATGAATGTATGTCGACTGGTGCAATTAATTACTATAAAAATGGACTTTATAGTATTGGAAACATATATAAACCTACAGGGTCAAGCATAATCAGGTATTTTTTATGGGATGATGCAGCGACTGGAATAACTCCAACTGGACTTGATTCATATTATGAAGTTCATGTGGCTAAAATTAAATATGCAATTTGGCACCCTAATGGAACTCCACCTGATGATTTGTAGTCTTATTTGTTAATTCACAATGAGTGAGGTGTATTTTTGCCTCACTCATTAATTATACTATTTTATGATAAAGAAATCAATTAAGTTAATAATATTAGTAATCTTTACTAACGTTTTATTTGCACAGCATACATTTGAAAAAATAATTTCTGATCCAGAAAACCAGATAATTAATAGAGTTATAGAAGATGACGATGGAAACTTCATTATGGCTGGTCGTATTCGTATTAATGAAACAGCAAACCATAGTGGATATTTAATTAAAATCAATAATGATGGAAATTTGATGGAGGAAAAAATTATTACCCAAGATGAAACTATTTCATCTCTTTTTTTAAATATCCATTTCTACAATAATCTGGAAAAATCGGTCAACGTGACCACCTGAAACCGGAGTAAAGTGACCACCCCCG
>CALDOI010000266.1 GCA_937912115.1 uncultured Bacteroidota bacterium
CCTTCGTCATTAAAAATTGCTTCCGCTTTCGAGAGAATATCAACCCAATGACCATCTTTATGTTTCATTTTAATTCAATAACAAAGCGATCAATTTGCCTGGTAATTAGTTTCTGTTGTAACTCCCATGAAAGTTTAACATCTTCCGGATCCGTTGTTTTTTCCCACACGGAAAAATCGTTAGGAAGTTCATCATCCTCATAACCGAGCATAAGTTTCCATCTGGGCGAATAATAGATTTCGTTTGTTTCTAAATTCCAATCAAATAATCCATCATTGGCTGCTTTCATTGCAAGTTTAAATCTTTCTTCGCTTTTTTGCAAAGCATCATTTATTAGTTTTACGTTCGTAATATCAGTTGCTGTAAGGAAGTATAGTTCCCCATTTTCGTTAACAGTACAACTTAGTAACACATGAAATGATTCTTTGCCATCAATATCCAAAATTACTTCACAGGTTTCTCTGGCAGTTACAATAGTTACTTTTTCTAACATCTCAAAAAAGGCCGGACGGGTATTATTGGAAACAAACATGCTGAAATTTGCCTTCATAAGCCGTAACCGGTTTTTACCCAACAATTGAGCTCCCCGAAGGTTGAGTTCCAGGATATTCCCTTTCTTGGATATAGTGAAATATCCGATGGGGGCAAAATCGTATAATTCGATATATTTTTCTTTTAGAAGCTGAGCTTCTTCCCTTGCAGCAATGAGTTCATCATTTTGCAACTCCAGTTCAATTTGATGGACTTCAATTTCATGTAACAGCTTACGCAAATCAGCTTCTGCCAGATTTATATCATTTTTTTCGAATTGTTTTTTCAACAACTTTTCGGCATCTTCACGTAAATGGTTTTTTTCAGATTTATCTTTTGCTTTTTTCATGATCTACTCCTGGTCTTAAAACATTTATTTTCTCAAATCACTTTTCAGTTTTTTGTTTGCTTCCTTTAGTTCAATCTCAAGCTTTTTAGCTACTGTAATATTTGTAAAAGTAATAACCAATCCGTCAATACGGTCATCGAGTGTCCTGTAGGGCATAATCCTTACATCAAACCACCTGTCATCATCTGTTTCTATTGATGTTTCAATAAATGTAAGGGTACTTAGTACCTTTAGTGCATGTTTACCAATGTCAGGATAATTTAATGACGAAACAAGATCAGTAAATGGTCTCCCTATATCACTTAAACGTAGTTTAAAAATATTGATTACTTTATCGGTAAAACGCCTTATATTCAATTCTTTATCAAGAAAAAGGGTTGCAAGATCAGTACTGTTGAGCAAATTTTTCATATCATCATTTGCCCTCATATAATCTGTAACCTTGCTCTGCAATTCAATATTTACCGTTTGGAGTTCCTCGTTAAGGCTTTGCATTTCTTCCTTTGAAGTTGTGAGCTCCTCATTTGTTGATTGCAATTCTTCGTTTGTTGATTGCAATTCTTCATTTGTAGATTTCAGTTCTTCCTGCGATGTTTGCATTTCTTCGTTTGTACTTTGAAGTTCCTCATAACTTCTTTGCAACTCAATCTCTAACTCCCTTAATCTACCTGTTGACTTTTTCTTGCCAGCATTTAGTTCGTCCTTTATAGGTTGAATATTTTCAATGTCGGTGATAACAATTAAAAGTAAACCCCTGAGCAATTTTGGGTTTTCAATGCGCTGAACAGTAATATTCACATATTGCGTCCCACCGTTTGTCCCAACTTTAATTGCTGAAATTTTATGCGCCTCATAGTTAGTCATTGAATTGCGGAAAGCTCCAGGCAGCACTTGTTTTAATCCATCACGTGCCATGGCGAATATATTCCAGTTAGCTTTGCCGGCAGCCGGTTCAAGGTAGTTACCCGTCCTGCCGGTAATGTATATAATATCACCCTTTTCGTTAACCAGTATGGTTGCAGGTGAATACTGCTGCAGTACCAACTGATCAGCAAGGGTTTGTATATTACCTACAACATTTTGAGGTATTTTTACATCAGCATCACTTTTTTTAGAGCTATAAAAGGAAGTTGGAAAATCAACAAGTTCATTGGAAGGCAATGGAGATGTGTGTTTGTATATTTTATGTCTGGGGCTTAGTTCTTTAAATCCCTCAGCCGCCACCCCAAGGGTTTCAGCTGTACCCAGTATCATAATTCCATTGGGGTTAAGGCTATAATGGAATAGCGATATTACTTTCTTTTGCAATTCAGGCTCCATATAAATCAGCATATTGCGGCACGAAAGAATATCGAGTTTAGTAAAAGGCGGGTCTTTAATCACATTTTGCGGAGCAAACACAACCATTTCACGGATGGAGGTTATTACACGGTAACCATTTTCTTCTTCTGTAAAATATTTGTTAATTCTTTCAGGTGACACATCAGCAACTATATTTTTTGAAAAATAACCCTTACGGGCAACTTCTATTGCATTATTATCCAAATCGGTGGCAAATATTTGAAGTGTTAAACTTTTACTGCCCTTTGTAATTTCCAGTGCTTCCTTAAAAACAATTGCAAGCGAAAAAACTTCTTCACCTGTTGAACATGCCGGCACCCATGCCCGGAGAATGCTTCCACCCGGTGATTCTTTAATAAGGGTCGGTAATATCTTTTCTTTAAGCATTTCCCATACTTCTTTGTCGCGGAAAAAGCTTGTAACACCTATTAATAATTCCCTGAACAGGATTTCAATTTCTTCGGGGTTCTCCTGAAGGAAACGCACATAATGCCTGATATTTTCAATTTGGTGAACGCCTTTACGCCGTTCAATACGTCGCAATAATGTATTCTTTTTATAAAGGGAAAAATCGTGCCCTGATTTTTGCCTTAGCAGTATAATTACTTTTTCGATGCTGCTTAGGTTAACTTTATCGTTTACTGATGTAGTTGAAGCAGGTGGAATAAACTTAAGACATTCGATTAATTTAGACGGGAGTTCATCAGCTGTGGCAATAATATCAACAATAACTGCTTCAACAGCACTTTGCGGCATGCCGTTAAATTTTGCCGAGTCAGGATCCTGAACCAAAACAATCCCGTTATTTTCCTTTATGGCTTTTAGTCCGAGGCTTCCATCCGATCCCATTCCTGATAGTATAATCCCAATACTTTTTTCCTTCATATCATCGGCCAGAGAGCGGAAGAATATATCGATGGGTAAACGTAACCCATGCGATTCAACGATGGCAAACAGATGTAATGACCCATTTAATATCGACATACTTTTGTTGGGAGGTATAATGTAAACACAGTTGGGTTTAACCTTAAGCCGATCGCTTGCCTGTATCACTTTCATTGTTGTGGTACGTTGAAGCAGTTCGGGCATAATCCCGATGTGATTTGGATCGAGATGTTGTATAACAACAAAAGCCATTCCATTGTTTTCGGGCATATTTTTGAAAAAATCCTCCAATGCTTCAAGTCCGCCGGCAGATGCACCTATTCCGACTATTGGGAATTTGTCATTTACCGGGGCTATTGATTTTTTGACTTTTTTTTCAGGTGATTTTTTGCCTGTCAGCACTTTCTTTATTTCAGTATTTTTTGGTTTCATGTGTCTGTAATAACTAAATGATTGTTAAAGATAGTTTAAAAGTTTGGATATTCAAAGGATTGTAATGGGATATCTGATAAATCGAATTTCGAAATAATGAGTATAAGGGGTTATGTGGGTTTAACTGTATGAGTTATTTACACCTGGAAGCGTAGTTAGGAGAGCTATGTTTTTTATGACAGGAGTCATTTACACCAGAAAGCGTAGTCAGG
>CALDOI010000267.1 GCA_937912115.1 uncultured Bacteroidota bacterium
TCGGGACCTCCGGGTTATGAATCCGACGCTCTAACCAACTGAGCTACCTCGCCAAATTTTGAGGGTGCAAAAATAGAAAAAACAATTATAAATAAGTAGAATTAATAAAAAACAATTAAATAAAATTGGCAAGTACTTCCATAAACTCTTCCTTACGCCTTCTTGATACTGTAATCTCTGATCCGTCTTCCATTATGGCAAATCCACCTTCTCCTTTAATATATTTTTTTAAATAGGCCAAATTAATAATGTGAGATTTGTGGGTTCTGAAAAAACCCTTCGATTCGAGCATATCTTCGTAATCTTTCAGTGTCTTGGAAACTATTATTCTTTCTTTTGATTTTAGGTAAAAGGTTGTGTAATTATTGTCCGATTCACATCTTATTATATCTTCAAGTTTAATGATCTCAATTCCATTTAATGATGGTAATGCAATTTTTTCAATTTTATTGATATTGTTAAGCAGAAGATCGAGTTTCATCTGTACCTTATCGGTAGCATTACTCTGTTTAATTTTTTCTAAGGCTATCGATAAATCTGCAGTTTCAACGGGTTTAAGTAAATAATCGACAGCACTAAATTTTATTGCCGTAATGGCAAATCTATCGTATGCGGACACAAAGATTATTTTATATTTTGAACGAGCTATTTTTGATAGCAAATCAAATCCTGTTCCATCCTGCATTTGAACATCCAAAAAAAGTAAATCGGGTGATTCGCTTTCAATTAGTTGGCATCCTGTTGCAACACCATCTGCCTCTCCAACTATTTCAACCTCCTTAAATTGATCTTCAAGTATACCTCGTAGATAATTTCGGGCTCTTTTTTCATCGTCTATAATTACTGCTCTCATCATAAGCAAATATAGAAGTATTTTGGAATAATCTTAAAAACCAAGTCTTTCACTTGTAGTTTATATTTACAAAAAAGATTGATATTTTATTTGTATATTACACGTTGTATTTAAATGATTACAATTAATCCTGCTCGAAGGGGATAATAAGTATAATTTTTGTTCCAATGCCAATACCTTTTTCATCTTTTAGATCAATAATTTCAATACTCGATCGTTCATTTTTCTCTTGTCTCAAAATCTCAAGTCGTTCAATAGTCACCTGCGTTCCCAAAGAGATGTGATCTCCAAGTTTTCCCTTCTGGGTTAATTCACGGCCTACACCATTATCCTCAACAATACATACTAAAACTTCGTCTTCAGCTAATATGGATAGAGTAATCAACCCCTTATCTTCCCTCCCCTTAATGCCATGTTTTATTGCATTTTCAATAAAGGGTTGAATTAACATCGGAGGTATATAAATATCTTCAGGATCAATATCTGGATCAACATCTATTTTAAATTCAAAGCGATTGTCAAATCTCAATTGTTCCAATTCAAGGTTGAGTTTCAAAGCTTGTATTTCATCAATTAAGGCAACTGTAACTTTCCGAGAGTTTTCAAGAATGAGCCTCATTAACCGTGCGAACTTAGTAAGATAAACTTGTGCTTCTGTTGTGTTATTTTCGCCAATGAAACTATTTATTGAATTCAGTGAATTAAATATAAAATGTGGATTCATTTGAGAGTGTAATAGCCTTTGTTCGATGCGAATTCTTGCTTTTTCAATTTCCGATTTTTCCTTTTCCTTTTTTAATTTATATCTATTAAATAGTAAAGCAGCAGCAAAAATCAATACTAATAATAGTATTCCCAGTGTATACTTTAAATTTTTCTGTAGTTGAATCTCAAGATCTTTTACTTGTTGTTCCGTCTTCAAGACTACTATTTCCTTTTCTTTTTCGACAGTTTTATACTTAGTTTCCAACTCGCTAATCTTGTTTAAACTAGTAAGGTTAAATAAACTGTCTTTTAAATTGATGTATAAATTTCCATAATCATATACATCTTGTGCGTTATTTAAGCCCCTGGCATTTACACTTAAGCCCTGATAAGCCTCAAGTACTGAGTTTATTAACTCATTCTCCAGCGACATGTTAAGTCCCACCAATAGATGATTCTTTGCAGTTTTGTATTGATCCATGGAATTATATGCATCGCCAAGTTTAATATTAATGATGGCGGTATGCACGTTGTCAGGTATACTTTCGCTAATAGCAAGAGCTTCTTTATAAACATCAAGAGCTTTGTTGTAATCCTGATTAGAAAGTTGGATATTACCAATATTTGTCATAGATATCAGGATAGATCGATTCTTCCCAAATTTCTGATTCACCTTAAGTGCTTCCTTAAAATGATACAGTGCTGTATCGTGCTCTCCCATATCAAAATAAGCTTCGCCAATATTATTATACACAGGCCCGGTACGCTCCTCTTCACCCATTTCTTTAAGCACATCAAGCGCAAGATGGTAATTTTCTAAAGCCTGCTTATACTTTTTCCAATCGTAATATGTGATCCCCATATTATTGTATGATAGGATCATATTTTCAAGCTCATTTCTACTCTTGGCAATAATTAAGTTTTCCTGATAATATCTCAAAGCTTCAGCATAATTTCCCCTTCTCATCATTGCCACGGCAAGATTATTTCTAACGAAAACCAAACCTGTACTATCACCCATAGTAACAAACATAGCTCTGGCTGAGTCAAGGTAGGGAAAGGCACTATCAAAATATCCACAAATCTGATACATCATACCAATTGAATTTAATGATACTGCAACACCTGTATCGTTACCAACAATCTTAGAGAGATCATATGCTGCAAATCCGTAAAATTTGGCTGTATCGAATGAAACTTTTGAAAAATGATCCGACAATATTATTGCAGCTTTTATATCTGATTTATCAGGATCAGATTCTGCTAATGCCTCTTTTACAACCAACTTTAAGCTATCAATTTTTTTTTGCTGTCCATTAGCGTTTATAGATATTATTAATATAGAAGTAAAAGTCAGTATCTGTAATTTTTTGAGGGTATTAATTATTCTCTTCATAGTAAGTAATGAAATTTCAGATTCCGTAAATTTAGAAAATTAAACCGTTAAATCACTATTTTCTACCGTTTCCTAATTATTGCTTGCGTATACCTATTTAGTATATTACTTTTGGAATCAGAATGCAGAAATCCATTAGAAAATAAAATAGTTAGGTAAAAATAAAGAAAAATAAATATGAAAAATTACACACAGAGTAAAAAGAGGGAATCTAAATTTAGGAACCTATTATCGATATTACTTATCACTTTCATTATTTCTAACGCGTCGGCACAAAGTGGCGAGGTAGTAAACCTTGGGCTTTATGGTGGCCACAGCATTGATTTTGCTTGGGCATATTCAACAAATAGATTATTCTCAGCGGTTGAAACACCGGCAAGTATTTTTTATAGTGATGATAATTGTGCCACATGGACACAGCCTTTCCCAAACGACTCATTGGAATATGAAACAAGTGGAACCAGAAGAGGTTGGGGAGGGCGTGCAGTTCGGGTAGTTTCGAACCTTACAGGATGGGTTGGTGTAATAACTTCTGAGTCGGGGGGAACGTTAACATCATCAGTAATTAGTTACAATGATGGCGATAGTGCATCATTTACAACAGCTTACGATGGTTATTTATTAAACCAAATCGATCCATCGTTCAATTCAAACACTAGTACCTCTGCAATTACTATCTCCGATTCATGGTTCTATGTTGGTTTAACCAACGCATTAATAAGAGTTAACGATACAAGTACCTATGGTACTCACAACATATTAATGAAACTTGATACTTCGAGTGTAGTAGGAAGTAATACCTTTATCAACTGGCTTGCTGTATCAAGCAATACATCAGGATATCCTATACTGTTGGTTGCAAATGCACCAGGAGTTCAATACGGAAAATTATTTAGTTACGATGGTGCAACAATTACTGAAATTACCGGAATCCCATCAACATATGGTTTCGAACGAGTATTTGTTCATCCTGAAGATAATTCTTTAGATACTCTTATTGTTTCAGCCTTATTAAAAACGGGTAATACAAGGAAAGTTTATCTGTCATTAAACAATGGCGCATCTTGGTCGGATATTACACCACCTTCAGGCACAACATGGGCCTTGCAAAATGCAGATTATAGTCCCGACTGGGTTTCTCAAATGCCAATTAGTAATGGTTTGAGATTATCTTTTCCCGGAGTAGATAAATCTGATGACCTCGGTTCCACGTGGAGTAATCATATGCTTGAAGATAATGCAAGTGCTACTCATCCTTCAGATACCTCTAAGGTTGTAGGCTCCAAAAACAAGGGTCCTCAATTAAGTTTTGGAGGTGCCCAGGGAACTTTTACAAATCCCAACAATGATGGCCATGCTGCTGTTAGTATGAATAAAATTGCACAGTCGGATAGTGTTTATTATGTGTCTACAAAAGCAGGGCTCGGCTATACTACCGCCTACTTCAATCCGGCAGTTCAGGGAGTTGATCAATGGAAACCGCCCTATGGCGATTTCCCCATAAGTAACGTTGGTGGTGATGGTGGAATTTCAAGTGTTGCCATCAACCCTACCGATTCATTACATGTAATAGCCGGATCAAACAGTGGCTTTCATGTAACAACAACCGGACCAACTGGTTTTTCAAATGTTACCCCAGCCGATTGGGATATAGGTACACAGCGAGATGTAATGATTACCGATATTAAATTTGTGTCGAGTGATACTGTTGTTGCTGTTTCAGGAACCGGATCAAACACTCTGCCAAACTCATCAATAGATTATGGAAATATATGGTTATCAACCGATGGTGGTAATAACTGGACAAAAAATAATCCATCGGATGGAGGTCATGATTTTGAACAAGGAAATACTGTTGTTGTTGGTTTTGGAACAACTGACACAATTATTTATATAGGATGTGGGTACTATGATGCAAATAATCCAAAGGAAGATGGCCAATTGTGGACGAGTGATGATTTTGGTGCAACATGGAGTTATATAAATGGTGGTCCAACAGGGCAGGGATCATCAACAACCCTTATGCCAATTTACGATATGGATGTAAATCCCGATCCTGATAGTAATCAGGTAATTTATATAGCATCAGGTGAAAACCTCGATTATGCATTTGTGAAAACAATCGATGGTGGTGCAACATATAATTACATAAG
Organism: uncultured Bacteroidota bacterium; assembly: GCA_937912115.1. Classification (GTDB taxonomy): domain Bacteria; phylum Bacteroidota; class Bacteroidia; order Bacteroidales; family F082. The sequence continues at coordinate 5,108 of CALDOI010000267.1, forward strand.
TGGAATAAGTCCTCACGGTGCATATTCCTCTGTCCTGGTAAATAAAACAACACCCGAAATAGTTTCAGTTGCCGCAAGAAGAAACTTGTTTAGATATAATACGATATTCAATTCATCAACAACAGTTTTTACAGGATTACCCGGAGAATTTGTTCCCGACCTTGAAACCGGATCAACTTTATTGGCCACTACTACTGGTCTTTATAAACTAATTGAAGAACCGGGGAGTGTAACTACCGTATGGAATGGTACTGGTAATTGGTCGGATAATACTTATTGGTCTAATGGTGTACCTTATGATATTTCGAATGCAATTATCGAAAGTGGAGTTGTTAGCGTTGATATAAGTGGAAAAGCCAACGACGTAACAATAAGGCCAACAGCTGCTGTAACAGTTAGTGGTGGTGAAGACCTTACCATTAATGGGGATTTTACACTGGAGTCAGATCCTACTGGTTATGCTTCATTTATCGATGAAGGTTCAATAGTAATAACCGGGGATGTTAGTGTGGAGAGATATATAACAGAGGAGCAATGGCATTATATAACACCACCTATTTCCGATGCTCAATCAGGTATTTTTACAGGTCTATGGCTAGAGTATTGGGATGAGCCTTCCAGTTCATGGATAACCATAACATCAGCAACAGAAGATCTGTTGGCTGGAAAGGGATATAAAACATGGGCTAGTGGCGGAACTACAGGCAATGTTAACCTTGAATTTATCGGGATAATGAACTCAGGAAATTACAGCCCTGCCATTACATTAACAGGAGACCCTGAAACAACAGGCTGGAACATGGTTGGAAATGATTTTCCATCTGCAATTGATTGGGGAACAGATAATATTCCAAACCCTGAATTTGCACGTACAAATATTGATAATACAATATATTTTTGGACTGGTACTCAATATGCAACGTATAATCCTTCCGGAAACAGTGGAGATGGTGAGGGAATCAACGGTGGAACACAATATATAGCATCTATGCAAGGATTTTTTATTCATGCAAATGATGCATCACCTGCATTAACCATTCCTCAATCTTCACGTCTACATCACTCTCAGGATTTTAGAAACCTACAAAGCATGAATAAAACCATGAAGCTAGTCGTATACTCATCAAGCTATTCGGATGAAATAATTGTTTCAGCAAACGAAATGGCAACCGATGGTTTCGATATTCAGTACGATGCGTATAAACTGTATGGGATTAATAGTGCACCTCAACTTTACAGTATAACTGAAAATGATATCCTTTCTGTAAATCATTTACCTATGATCGATCAGGGACTACATGTGCCCATTGGGTTTATTGCTGGAAGTCCTGAAACGCATTCAATTGTATCCTCTGGTACAGATAGCTTTAACGACGATGTAGTTATCAGTTTAGAAGATACTAAGGAAGATTTAATAATTAATCTAAAAACGGATTCAGTTTATACTTATATGGCCTCTCCAAACGATGATCCAAATAGATTTATACTACATATTGATGATGGTACTGTTGGAATAACGGAATTTGATAAGCCAATTGAAAACCTAATTTACTACTATGATGGGAGTATTATAGTTGAAAACACAGTAGGTGAATATCTGGAAGGAGAATTTAAAGTTTATGATTTACTTGGCAGACTTCAATTTATGGAAAGCTTTGGTATCTCAAAAATACAAATTTTTGAACCGAATCTGGTTTCAGGTACATACATTGCTATGATATGTAATAATACAGAGGTTCAGACTCAGAAATTAATTATTAAATAAACAATTATGAGATCCCCGGCTCGCACAATAATTCAACTTATATTAGTAATTGGACTATGCTTTATTTCAATGGAAGCTTTAGCAGGAACATCACCACCCGATCCCGGCGGCGATCCTTCCGGGGGAGGACCCCCGGTTGGCGGTGGTGCTCCAATTGGAAATGGAACATTTATTCTTATATCTGCAAGTCTTGTGTATATATTCTACAAACTGCAAAAATTCAGAAAAAAAATTAAAGAAATAGAGGAATGAGTCTTTTAAATGAAAAGTAAGGGGTTCAAGAATAAGTCGATGAAAATTAGGTAAGTAAGTTATAAACATAACTATACTCTCCAAAGAAATTAATCTTCTATTTCAGTAGGCTCATTAAGCTTGACTTCAAGATTTTTGTCGTAAACATGCATTGCTTTTAAACTCATACCCATGTTCGAAAACCCACCATCATGGAATAGGTTTTGCATTGTTACCTTGCGTGTAAGATCAGAAAATAGTGTAACACAATAATCAGCACATTCCTTAGCATCAGCATTACCAAGTGGCGACATCCTCTCAGTAAAATCAAGCAAACTACCAACACCCTTAACCCCTGATCCTGCAGTTGTCATTGTAGGTGATTGTGATATTGTATTTATCCTGATTTTTCGTTCACGGCCATAAATATAACCAAAGCTTCTGGCAATAGATTCAAGTAATGCCTTTGCATCTGCCATATCGTTATAACCATAAAGTGTTCGTTGAGCCGCAATATATGATAGGGCAACAACTGAACCCCAATTATTTATTGCATCAAGTTTAAAAGCTACCTGTAACATTTTATGAAATGACACGGCACTAATATCCAGCGTCTTATTAAGGAAGTTATAATCTAAGTTATTGTAAACTCTCTTTTTGCGTACATTTAATGACATGCCTATGGAATGAAGAACAAAGTCAATTTTTCCTCCCAGGACTTCAATTGATCGTTCAAAAACATGTGTAAGGTCAGCTATATTTGTTGCATCGGCAATTATAACTTCAGCATTACACTTTTTTGCCAACTCATCAATTTGTCCAAATCGAAGTGCAGTTGCTGTATTGCTCAAAGTTATTGATGCCCCCTCTTCAAAGGCTTTTTCTGCTACCTTCCAGGCGATTGATTTATCATCTAATGCTCCAAAAATTATCCCTCTTTTTCCCTTTAACAGATTATATGACATGCCTAATTTAATTTAATTGTTTCATTATTTAGATCGATTCCAAGCGGCAAAGATAGAAAGTATTTATAATTCGAGAAAAATAATAAGAATTTGTAGCGTACTAGTCTTCATTCAACTCATCTCTTTCGAGCAATAATATCGAATGTTGAGAAACAATATAATACTTCTCATTTTGATATTTAAATTCGATGGCGCCCTTTTTTAAGAATATGGCCAGATCACCCAGTTGTGCTTGTAATGGAATATAATTAGCACCATCTTCCTTCTTCTTCCATGGTTCATAAAAATCATCCGAAGGAATTGGAATTGGATAGCCGGGTCCTGTTTTTACAACATAACCACTTTGTATTTCCTCTTTTTCCTTATAGCCCGGAGGTAACAAAAGTCCACCTCTTGATTTGTTCAATTCGTTAATAGGTTTTATTAGTACCCTATCACCCACAACAATAAGTTTTTCAATGGAACCATCCAATTTATCCATCATAGTTTTCGTTTGTGAAAAGCAAAATTAGTTAATTTCGTATTTCTTTCATTCCTAAATTCTAAACATATTCAAATGTTAAAAGTAGTTTCTCCCTATAGTCTGAGCCTTATAAAAGAAATTCCACTAGTTGGAGCCGAAGATGTAGAAAGGGCTCTTAAAATTGCATATGGCTTATTTACTGATAAATCGCAATGGTTGCCGGCTTGGCAAAGAATTGAAATACTTGAGCGAGTTGTCACAATTATGAACTCAAGGATCGAAGAATTAACGAACATTGCAGCTGAAGAAGGCGGAAAACCATATATGGATTCCAAAGTCGAGGTAACAAGAGCTATTGTTGGTGTAAAGATTGCAATTGAGCAAATAAGTCAACTCTCAGGGGAACAGGTGCCAATGGGGCAAACAAGAGCTTCGGTAAACCGAATGGCTTTTACAATACGCGAACCAATTGGTGTTGTTGTATCAATTAGTGCTTTCAATCATCCATTGAATTTAATAATTCATCAAACTGTAACAGCGATTGCAGTCGGTACACCGGTAATTATAAAACCTGCTTTAACTACTCCACTTTCTTGTATCGAGTTCATAAAAATCCTAAAAGAGGCTGGCTTGCCTGAGGATTGGTGCCAATGTATTATTTGTAAAGATGAAGATGCCGAAATATTAGCAACTGATAGCAGAGTAAATTACTTATCATTTATTGGGTCGTCAACTGTTGGATGGTATCTTAGATCAAAATTATCGCCTGGAACACGATGTGCATTGGAACACGGAGGAGTGGCTCCGGTAATTGTGGAACCTGATGCCGATATTGATGAACTATTGCCAGCGATTCTTAAAGGAGGAATGTATCATGCAGGTCAGGTTTGTGTATCAGTGCAAAAAGTATTGATTCATGAAAATATTATTGATGATGTATCACAAAGATTCGCTGTTTTAGCAAGCAAATTAAAAGTAGGAAACCCTCTTGGAAAGGATACTGAAGTAGGACCATTGATACTCCCAAAGGAAGTTGACCGGGTTGAGTTATGGGTTGAGGAAGCAGTTGAAAAAGGGGGTAGTTTATTGTGTGGAGGAATGCGTATTTCGGATACTTGCTTTGAACCAACGGTTATTCTTAATCCTCCCCATGATGTAAAAGTTTCAACACTTGAAATTTT
>CALDOI010000268.1 GCA_937912115.1 uncultured Bacteroidota bacterium
GTTGTGGGCGACATTGGTGCATTTGGTAAATAATTGTATACTGATTGAGGCCCCAAATAAGTATATAAGTTATATCTCAGGCCACCCAACAAAGTTATTAATGGAGATATTTTCCATTCGTCACTAATGAAAATCGCCGATTCAAACGCCTTTTCACTTCCAAAATTGATGGGCACAACGCCTGATTGATCATTTAGTGGTAAATGTGAGCCCCTGTCAAGCATATAAAGTATGCCGGAAACACCTGTATTAATAGTATGCTTTTCGAAGGGTTGCAAATTCAAGTCGAGATTAACCTGATTATGCCTTAGCCTATAATTTTGTTTGTAAGCTGCAAATGATAATTCTGAGTTCTCCTCTTCAAACTCATAATCAGAATATACAAAGGATATATTAAGGTCGTGTTTATTCTTAAATCCATGAAGCCAATTTACCGAGGCTCCCTGATTTTTAAATTGATATGCGGTACTATTGGCCAGTTTTATTCTGTCTTCGCTAAAATAACCAAAAAGTTTGATCTTATTACTTTCGTTAAGATTGGCGTCGAAACCCAGTACAGCATCCCCGAAATATGCTTTTGAGTCGCGTATCTCAGGATCCTTTACCATTTTAAGTACCCAATCAGAATATGTAGATCGTATTCCGGCAATGTAGCTAATCTTATTTTTTACTATTGGTCCTTCGGCCATAAGTCGTGCCGTAATCGGACTAATTCCACCCCGGGCCGAAAATTTTTCCATACTCCCCGTTTTAGTACTTATATCGAAAATAGAACTTAGGCGGCCACCAAATTTCGCAGGTATACTTCCTTTGTAAAGAGTAAAATTATCGATAATATCAGGGTTAAATGCTGAAAAGAAACCAAATAGATGAGAAGTATTGTACACCGGAGCATTCTCAACATAAAACAAGTTTTGGTCGGCTGGGCTACCACGAACATTAAAACCTGATGCTCCTTCGCCAACACTGGTTACTCCGGGCAGGAGAAGTGCAATCTTTATTACATCCTTTTCGCCCAATATCACAGGAATTTCATTTATTGTTTTGGCAGATAGTTTATCAAAACCCATTTGAGTGCTACGAACATTATGCTCCTGTGCCGATCTGATCTCAACTTCTTGCAGAACATACAAGTTTTGATCGAGGGTTAGATTGAGCTCACCTGACGACTGTAGATCAATTTTTACATTCCGTTCAATACTTTCCAGACTATTAAATACAAGGGTGTATTTGCCAGGTAACAAATTTAACTGATAGTAACCGTTTTCATCAGTGGCTGTACCTGTTTCAAGTTCATCAATATAAATAGTCCCGCCTATAATCGGCCCACTATTACCGCTACCGAAAACATAACCTGACAGCATACTCTTTCGCTTTTGCGGATTTAGCTTCCTACTACCAATTATTATGGTTTTTGCCACATAAACTGAGCTTGTAACTAGGTTTCCATCGCTAACCTTCTGATCACGACTCTGCTGATTTAGATCAGAGATTTTTAATTGTTCGGTAAAAAAGCCAATGGGAAGTTGTGTTCTTAAGGATACCCCTTTTGTAATGAAAAAGGAATTATTATTATCGGACGCAACATTAAAACCAATCTCATCAAGGCTCTGTTTGAGCACATCTTCAATGGTTAATGAATCTGACTCAACTTTAACTCTAAACTCGGGAATTGTATCTGTTTGAATATAATAGATAGCATTAAAGCTTTTTTCTGTTTCATTTTTGAAATCTAACCAAGTATAGTTATTCAGCTTTACCGGCACGAAATTATTCTTATCCTGACCCAGCAAATTAATAGAAATTATCTGACCTAATATAAGAATAAAGTATATGATGAATTTATTATTTTTCATTGCCTCTTGTTATGCCTTTCATTAATAAACTCCATAAGGAGTGATAATTGAGTTGCTGATGCTTTTGCAAATTTGATTTTGTTCTTACGTAGAAATGTGGATACATCTTTACGCATACTAGGAAAAAGGTTTAAAAAAGTTTTTTTTGAATTTATTTGAATCAACGATCCTTCATACAAAACAAATATTGATCGCTTGGTGCTACTATATTTTCCATATGGGTTTATATTATTATACCTATTAATAAAATCTTTGCTATACCCAATATACATACTATAACATCCATTATTAATGGAGTGCAAATACGAGTAATTACTTTGTAAGCCAATTTTATCAGGATTAACAAATAGTTGTTGTGAGAACATAAATGAATCAATTAGCACATCACTTAATGAGATAATTCGTCTTGCATCACTTGAAGTGGTAATTAGCAACAATAGTTTTTGAGTACTTATATCATAATTGAGGATTGAATTCTTAAACTCCGTTTCACCAGTATAAACGCTGCCATCTATAAACTCTCCGTCATATAAAAAGGGAGATCCGTTTGCTTCACTTTTTGGCTGAAAATAAAGTGGCCCGTTAACGAGTAGTTCACTCGACCCATATATTTTCTTAGTTGAATCGATTATATATTGAAGAGAAGATTCATGCGAGTTTTGTGAATTTAGGAGTAATGGACATAGTAAAATGCTAACGAATAATAAATTATAAATCGGATTAAGGAAACTATTTGCTTTCATTTGCAGATGCTTAGTGGGTTTTTCTTCTTAATGTTGTCTCTCTCTATATATCGCTAGCTTATTAATCATCAAATTTAGTAACTAATTTCTTAAAACGTTGATATTTACTAAAAAGATTGTTTAATTGGCAGGCATTGGAATGGGATTAACCAAAGAAAAAAGAAATATTGAGCATGCCGGAGGTAAAGTTTGGTTTGAAAATAGTTATCCATATGAACAAGATAAACAAAATCTTATTCGATTGATTATTGCCATACCCGGACAGAAGAAAACCTAGCTGTGGTTCATCTTTTTTTTGATTCGACTTAAACTTTCGGGAGTTATTCCCAAATAAGAAGCCAAATGCTTTTGTGGTATTTTTTCAATTAAATCGGGGCTTGTTTTCAGCAATTCATTGTAATAATCTTCAGCAGTACGTGTGTGTATTTGAAGTTCTTTCATTTCGCGCTGAACATATAACAACTCAACCATTCGCCTGCCAACTCTTTCTGCCGCTGGTGATTCGTTATAAAGAGTTTGCATGTCCATATATGACATTCTGAAAAGTTTCAGTTCGGTCAATGCTTCAACACAAATTAATGATGGCGTTCGGCTAATAAAAGAAGAGTAGGAATTAAATATTGATATTGGAAAGTTAAAACGAAGTGTGTATTCAACACCATTTTTATAATGGCAAATTCGTGTTACCCCTTCAACAATAAAATAAATATAATTCTCAACTTCACCGGTTTCCGACAACAAATCATTTTTGTTATATTCTTTATAGTGTAAACGCTGATCAAAAAGTTCCCAATCAAATGCGGTTATAGGAACTATGTGGTTTATATATGCTCGTAATTGATCTTTATAGATTTTTTTCATCTTACGCTTACGCAGATATTTGGGAAAGTCAAATATATGAAAAAATCTATTAGTCATAACTTTATTCCTAAAACTGTAGGTTAATTTTTTCCAATTAATAAAATGGCTATATTAAACAAATAGATAATTACGAGAGTTAACTATTTACTTACTACAACTTTACCTCTGTACATATTTTTATTATTAGTTTCTAATTTATAGAAATAAATACCCGAAATTAAATTTCCTACCTTAATAATATATTTAGTATTCCCTGATTCCAGATATTCCTGAAGAGTCAGATTCCCATTTACATCAAATAGCTTAAAAACACCACTGCTTTCAAGTTTTGATAAGAAGCTTATATTAACAACATCTTTGCAAGGATTGGGGTACATTGTTACGGCTAATTGGCTGGATATGTAATTTACACTCAAAAGATTGCTAATTGCATATTCCAACTGGACATCAACACCTTGCCCCCACTGCCTTTTAATATTGTCAACATTGTTGGGTACTTTAATATCAGGCATTACACCGCCCACAAGGTTGGAGTCGGAATCGAGTTGAATAATATGGTTTTCATTGAGTGACATTGCCTGTGGAAACATAATTTGGATACCTGCCGGCATTAAAACAGGATCATAGTCAACCATTCCAAATGAACCATTTGTCCCCCAGTGCGAGACTATATTTGCATTTGCCAACCTTTGGAACATCATGGCAAACCCTTCTCCGGTACTGATGCAGTTCGGATCGACAATAACGGCAATTTCACCATCGAACAACGGTATCAAAGGCTCAGTCCACAATTCATAAATAACTTGATAATCATAATCGTAGGAAGCCGTTATATATTCATAAAATGATGGCTGGTTATAAAATAACCCCATTGAAACTGCTGCCTGAAGATCGTTGCCTCCGTTGTTAAACCTTAGGTCAATAATAAGCTTTTCCACATTATTTTCATTGAAATAAGTAATAGCGTCCTTTACCTTGATGAAATCCGGATCCTGCATCATTTCTTCAGGAGTTTCGGCTTCAGCAGACTCAGCCCCGATAAAAAGGTAACCAATATTGTTTTCAATAATTTTATATTGTACTAATGAATCGAAATCCAGTGGCTTTCCGGTATTATAAAATCCGACTAAATATAATTCCAAACCATCATCAATAGCAACAAGTGAAATTGTACTTTCCTCTTTTGAATTGCTATTTTGAAAGGAAATTGTTGCGATTGCCCCTACTGAATCCCTGCTAAGCATCAGATACCTGCTAAATATCCTGCCTTCGGTTGTGGAATAGTTCCTGGGATAATTAAGAAGCTCAAGATCTCCAACAGAATCGATGTGAATGCCGTTCCATTTCAGAATTTTGTCACCGGTACGAATACCTGCTTCATAAGCCGGACTTTCTTCTGGAATATACGAAACTACAACCGATCCATCATCCAGTTTAATCATGTTAAAACCGTAGCTGCCATTAATATAACGACTTCTGAATTTAGCGAGACTACCTGAAATCGAAATATGTCCGTCGGGGACATCGTAAAGATATTCTAACAACTCTTTCTGGAACAAAATAGTGTCGTTAGAATTTTGAGCTTCAATAATTAAAGGTCTTGTTTTTGAGTTTTTTGAATCCCAGTCAATGGCTTTCCATTGGGTAAAAGGATATCTCAATTCAAGTGTGGCATGCATTGAATCATATGCATCAATAAATGATAATGCACTGTAGTCAAAGTTTGATTCTGGTGGCAGTACATTAGATTTTTCGGGAATTATGGTTTGCCCGCAAATCATAATTGATGACTGAACAAAAAAGAAAAGCAGAATTTTAATTTTCATATCACAAGTATTAATTAATAAACTTTCAAATTCCCCAAACATGGATTTGAATAATATAATCTCATATCTCTTGTATTAAAATCAAAAACAGCATGAGCCAGTGTGCTTGCATCATGATTATTATGAACACATGGACAATATTCTCCATTATGCGATGAAAGGAATTGGGTAAACAACTCTGACTTAACCTGGTCAGGTTTATCAACATATCCATTTGATTCTGATGTTAATTCATTGAACCGTGATACTGATGATGGCAAAGAGTCTTCATCGATTTCAATATCCAGCATTTCTGGTAAGATAAAATGATTAGTGTGAACAAAGAAACCATCCACATCATGTGTTTGATATTTTGAAGGAGCTGCTTCTACAGACACTATTTTATTTTCATTCATTGACCCAATATTATGAGTCATCGTTCTGGATCGTTGTGTAATTGTAGCTCGGGCAATAGCATCATCCAAGGATGTTGCATCTAAAACTGATCTAAAATGAAAAACTAACGGTACAGTTTGTTCAATATGAAGACCACAAATATCATTTCCACTTTGAACTATGCCGGCCTCATTCATTCCAGGAGGAATACCTGATAGCATACCTGGATAAGAAAGATTAATGATTTGAGGTTTCCCAGGCACTGAAATCTTCAACACGTACATTCCATTCAAAAAACTTGTGAACAAATCTTCATTATGTGAGAGGAACTGCTTTCCATTAACTGAATATGCTACTGAACTACAACCCAAATTTCCTATGGGAATTGAAATTTTACCTCCAGAAAGTTCTTTTGCAAGATAAGCAATCTCCATCAGAATATTTGGAATCATCACATCCTTAAAACTAATACCGCACCCATCAGCTATTCCCTGAATTTCATCAACATAATCAGGAAATACATTTTGTGCAGCCTCAACAAAAGGCGTATAAAAAATTTCGGGAGCCTGTTGAACAGCATTATGCAAGTCAGTAATTAAATTGCCCATTCCCATATGTGTACCTAATATTTGATTTTTGAAGTGAGAACCAATTTGTTTTCCTACTTCATAATTAGTGCCGGATACTTCAAGATATTTGAAATGCTGGATTTGATCGACAACAACTTCATCATCTTTTTTACAACCCCATAAATTTGGTAGTATCGCTGCTCCTGTAGCTGCAGCTGCTGTTCCAAAAATAAAATCTCTGCGTTTCATTGGTTTTAGATTTCAACGTTATAAATCATTTTAGGTAATGCCCAGATAAGATACAAAGGCAGGGAGTTGTCTAACTGGCAGTTATACCAAACTACAATTGTACAATTCCTTTCAGGAGAATGAACCATTAAAGAAGTGTAGCCAGGTAATTGTCCATCATGACCAAAAAATCCATTTGATTCATATAGCCCCAGTCCATATCTTAATGGTCGTGGAAGACCCATATCTGTAAAAACCATACGCTGGTTCTGCATTTCTTGCGAATAGAGTTCACCTTCAGTCATTGCTTTAGCATAAACTTTGATGTCATAAATATCAGATATCATGCATCCTGCTGGACCTGCCCATGAAATGTCCAGAAATTCAGACAACTCAGGCAATTCTGTTGTTTCATAACCTCCATAATACGAGCTGGAATGATAACCCGGAATACTTGAACCTGCTGTCATATAGATAGTATTTGTCATTTTAAGTGGATCAATAATTCTTGTTCTGACATTTGCTTCCATCGACATATTGGTTTTCATTTCAATTATTTTACCAATAATTGCGTAATTCGTATTGCAATAGTGGAACTTTGTACCGGGATCGAAATGATAAGGTCGATCTTTAACCAAACCGATTTTGTCTTCAAAACTCCAGTACTGGTGAGGGTTCATAAACGCTTCATCCCAAAAGGAATCCAACTCCATATAACATTGAATACCACTTGTCATATTTGCCAGCATCCTGACTGCAACCTCATTCGCTCTTGGAAAGTCAGGCAAGAAGTCTGATAATGGATCGTCAAGTGACAATAGTTTTTCATCAACAAGCTGAAGCAACACTGTTATTGTAAACGTTTTGGTTACGCTACCTATTCGGTAAACCATTTGATCGGATATTGGTTCCTGTGTCTCAAGGTTTGCCACTCCGGCTGAATAAACAAGGTCAATTCCCTCATCGGGGGCCCAAACCCCGGCAACCAGTCCGGGCACTGCCGTATTTTCAACAATTGAATCAAGAGCTGCCATAATTTTTCCCTCCATTATTTCTCCCGGTGTTGGATCAGGAGGATCATTGTCAGATTTCTTACAGGAAAAAATTAATATTGAAGCTAGAAATAGAGGAGCTAGTATATATAAATATTTTTTCATATCTCAGTTATTAATCTTTTTTTAGTAGAATATCTTTCGCATCATAAAGAACTGAATACATATTCATAACTTGAATCATAAAATCGATCTCAAAAACATCGAAATCCCATACATTGGTATACATTACCACCGTTATATCAGTTTCAGGATCATAGCGGGCAATTGTAAAATATCCGAGTATTCCCCCATTATGGCCATAGCCAAGTTTAGGGGTAAAAACAGTACCCAGCCCGTAATGCTGATGTGATTCAAAAGTTGGCAGGCAATCCATAATGTAAAATTGTACCTGGTTGTAATTAACACCTGCATTACCTGTGTATAGACTTTTAATCCATAATGACAAGTCGTATGGGGTTGTAATCATATTACCTTCAGCAACATTCAGTGAAACGTTATGATCTGATACATCAAACACTTCTCCCTGATAATAGGCATATGAACCAGCAGTAGGCTCAGGTATCATCACGTCACTGCCTTCATATGGATAACTTGTATTGTTCAATCCCAGTGGTGTCAAAAAATTATCCGCCAGAAACTGATCAAACCGCTTACCCGATACTCTTTCAACAATCAACCCAAGCAAGCCCATTCCAGTATCAGAATAATGAAATTCAGTACCCGGTTTTGAATTATATAGCTGATTTGCTGCAACGATACCGGCTGTTTCGGTTATCGAAAATGTATGTGTTGGTTCTCCCAGAACATCTTCAACATAAGAAGAATACCTCATACCTGCATAGGGTTGGTTAACACTATCCGGAATATCCTGATTTATCACATCAAACATTCCGGCACGATGTTGAAGTAATAATTTAATTGTTATTTCATTTTTAAATGGAATATTGAATTCTTCTGTATTGGGTAGATATGTCTCACCGGTACCAGGAATCATCCCGGTAATAATGTCTTCGATATTTAATTTTTGTTGCTGATGAAGCAGCATTATTGCGGCAGCAGTATATGTTTTAGTTGTACTTCCTGCCCTGAAATGGGATTTGTTGGTTGTTGTACTTAAATCTCCTGCGGCAACATAGTAATCACCCACCGGCGATAATATTTGCAGAGCATAACCTCCTGGGTATCCTTGTCTGCCATCGACAAAATCGGCCCAGTTATTTTCAATAAGTGTTTGTAGTTCCGCTTTGTAAGCAGGTACTGGCACAGGTTGGGAATCATCATTATTTTTATTGCAGGAGATCAGTACAAAAACGGATACTCCTAAAATGTAAACTAGTTTTTTCATAAATCAGCTATTTTGTTTAATAATCAAATGTAGATATACTGATTCCATTATCTCTTATCATATGATAAGTAGGTATAATAAAATTTAAAATCAGTAAATTTTTCTAATTTTACAAATTCAAATTATTATGTTTTTTACAAAACAACTGATATCAAAAAAAATAAAATATGTTCAACAAAGAAGTTTATACTAACAGAAGAAACCAGTTAAGAAATGAAGTAAAGTCAGGAATAGCCCTGTTTTTAGGTAATGAAGAAGCTGCATTTAATTATCCTGCAAACACATATCATTTCCGTCAGGACAGCCATTTCCTTTATTTTTTTGGATTACAAAACCCGGGATTTGCCGGTATAATTGATTTTGATCACAACAAGGATTACATTTTCGGAAATGATTTTGGTATCGATGATATTATCTGGATGGGAGTTCAGCCAAAAGTTAGCAGCCTGGCAGCAAAAGCAGGAATTGAAAATACTGCCCCGTATAATGAACTCGCAAAGTTTATTGCTAAAACAAAAAAAGAAGGCAGGAAAATTCACTATTTACCTCCTTATCGGGGTGAAACCATTATTGAGCTTTCGGCTTTACTTGGCTTGTATAATGCTGATATTAAGCCAGGGGCTTCAGTTGAGTTAATTAATGGTGTTGTTAAACTAAAAGAAATTAAAAGCGAAGAAGAAATAGTTGAAATCGAAAAAGCCGTTGATATTGCTTATGAAATGCATACCACATCAATGCGTATGGCAATGCCGGGAAGGGTTGAACAGGAGATTGCAGGAACTATTGAAGGAATATCATTAGCACTGGGTGGACCAGTTTCATTTCCGATTATTCTAAGTCAGGACGGGCAAACTCTACATAACC
>CALDOI010000269.1 GCA_937912115.1 uncultured Bacteroidota bacterium
AGAATTTCTTATATCCATAAAAAAAGGGGGACAGACTTATTAAGTTTATTCCCCCTTTTTATTGTAATTATAGATAATATTTATTTCACAAATCTCTTAACAAAAGTGCTTTCACCATCAGAAGCTCTGATAATATATACTCCTGTCGTTAGGAATGATGTGTTAATTTTAAACTCACTAATTTCAGTTTGCTCGTTGTAAACAACTTTTCCTGAGATATCAGTAATTGTAATATTCTTATTTGAGTTTTCTTTGTTTGAGAAATACAGGGTTACATCATCTGAAACCTGACTTTGGCCAATTTTAAATGTCATTTCACTTTGGCTTTCTTTGATTGCAACCGCAATGCTTGCCACTTTTTCCATAGTCCAGTCATTTGGGTCAACATCAATGTACACAACTTCTTTACCAGTGTATAGTGAATGACTGATGAAATTTTCATTTTGATGAAAGCTGATTAATTTATCAGTACCATCATTAAAATACAATCTCATTTCCATTATCATATCGAAAAATGGTGTTGATGCGGAGGTTGTTTGCAATATGTCAAAGTAGTTTCCTCCATCCATGTTATAGAATTCAATATCATAAATTGGATACCCTTCACCATAATACCATTGATCGAAAAACTGTCCGAAGTCCATTCCTGTAACTTCTTCGGCAGTATTCTTAAAATCTTCACCGGTTGCTGTACTATCAGTAAAATCTGTTTGGAATGTTTCCATAACACTAAAAAACAGATCATCATCCTGAATCTCATGTCTTAATGTGTGAACAATGGCGGCTCCTTTGTAATATGTTAGTCTGCCGCTAAATATTCTCCCTTCGTTTCCAGGATAAATTTGATCGATAGGAATATATGTGCTTCCACCTGCAGCTGACATTGCATAATCCTGAGCTCCTTTAATAAAACTTTGACCACTTGACCAACCATGGATAAACTCTTCGGCCAAATAATTGGAATATGTTGCAAAACCTTCATTAATCCATATGTCGCTCCATGTGGCACAAGTAACATTATCGCCAAACCACATATGTCCTAATTCGTGAGATACTAATCCGAATGAAAATCCACCGATAGTTGTCATTGTTTGGTGTTCCATACCACCACCCAAAGGTGTTAAACAATGGCCATATTTTTCTTCCCAGAAAGGATAAAGAATATATAGATCAGAGAATAATTCAATCATTGGGGCGGTTTCATCTATTCCAGCTTTATTTTGAGCCAGACTCTGAGGATCGTCATAAATAAAATTTTGAATTAATACTGAATCTCCACCCATTTCTTCAGGATGCGCATAAACATTGTATTCTTGATACTCAGATACAGCAAACGAAATCAAATAATAATCGATTGGGTAATTCGATTTCCACTCGTAACGAGAATATCCATTACCCAAATCCACAACATCCGTGAGTATACCTTGCGAACCGGCCATGTTATCAGAACTTGTTGTTAAAAATACCCATACTGAATCTGCCTTATCTTCAAGATCCTGTTTAACTGGAAACCAGTCGGATGCAGCAAAAGGCTCTGATAGTGTCCATGTTACACCTTTGCCGTAAGGGGAGGTGCCATTTGAAACTCCCGAAAAGAATCCACCGGTTGGTGGAATTCCATTATAGAATATTTGTGCTGAAAAAGAATCTCCGGCAACTATTTCAGTAACAGGAACAATTACGTTATCATCCACACGAGTAATGCTACTGGTATAATCAACGCCATTAAACAATAATTGTGTAATGGTTTGAAATGACTTTAATTCGATGGCAAATGTGTCTAAATTCACTAAAGCTATGCCGTTCATTGTTGAATTACCCTGTATAAATAATGATGTACTTGTAACTTCGATATCTAAAAAATAGAATGTTACATCGTAATCATCCATATATTCACTTTGCCAGTTGTACAAATAGCGACCGAAATCCTGCCCAATGTGAGCTTTACTGTGTGAGCAGCCTGTAACTCCTTCGAAATCATGATTTATCTGTGAAAACGAAAACGTAGCAATAAGCATAAATGAAATTGAAAATAAAATTTGTTTCATGTTTATTAATATTTTATTAGTGATTAACTAAATTGAAAATAATTAACTATTTGGATAGATTTTACCAATTTGATTGCAAAACTAAACTAAAATTAATGACAATATGTGAGGACAAATAGTTGTATTGCAAAAATTTAGTTTAAAAAATGTTAATCAAGGTGATTTCTTATCTTTTATGCTTCTATCCGAAAAAACTTTTGCCAATCCACCCAGGGCAATTTCTTTGTAAAGACTGGTAATATTTTTACCGGTTTGTTTCATGGCTTCTACAACTTAGTCGAACATAACATAATGTCTGCCATCTGAGTTTAATAAGATTGTTACAGTATAAGTGGAGTTGAATCATGTTTTATGTCAAAGATAAATCCAATGAAATTGAGGTCACTACGATATTGACTGACATACAATTGCCGGAATTATGATTTGTCAAAAGAATATTACCAAGAGCAGATTTTTAAGAGAACCTTGATTATGCTCACGGTATAATCTAAATTTTAGAAAATAACTTTCTTACCCCATGGTTTATACCTATTGATAACATGTCGTTTTTATTTGAAAGCCTTTAATACAGATTCTATCAATACCTTAACGGATTTATCGTGTTTTGTGATCGGTGGAATTTCCTTATTAATATTTAGTAGTTGATAAACAGCTGTTTGTGCAGCCCGAATAGAGAATTCAACTGTAAAAACAACGTCATCTTTTAATTCAACAAATTGACTTACGAACGCCAAATTTTTTGATGTATCTGGTACTGGTTTTGGTCTATCTGTATATGCTCTTGGCATGAACATAGAAGTGATATAAGGCATTCTACAAGGAATGCAAGTTGCATTATCAAATACAGTTCTGTCAAAGTTAAGATGACCACACAATTCAGTTAGAATTTCTTCTCCGTTACATTCTACCATGGTTTTTGGAACAAAATTCCCAACTCTATCACCATGTAAGGCATATCCCCAAAATACTTGCAAACTTTCAGGTTGATTTATAAAATGGGGTTGATGATACAAAACAATAGACATAAGCCAGTTGGAATCCTTAAAAGTCACAAGTCCTCCTGTTCCAGGTTGATTTCCTGAAAATTCAGTCATTTTGTCAAAAAATTCTGTTGTTCTACATGTTACTGTAATAGATTCCCAAAAAGATTCAGGTATGCTTGAATTAAATGGTTTAGGATTACCAAAATCAGGACGTCCATCAGCTAGTTTTTCCCAAAGTTTCCAACCATGGCTATCTTCCTTGGTTATATGAGGTGGGGGGCTGGTCATGCTTCCCAAGCTGGATGCATCTGTCATAGAACCATTTTGCAAAATCACAATATCATCCGGGTCAATGGAAATTGTATGACTTTTTCCTTCTATTTCATAAGTCAGTGCTGTTACCGTTACTTTTCCATCAATATCTTTGGTTTCAATATCTGTTACATTGGTGTTTGCTTGAAAGTTCACATTTCTATCCGTAAGCCACTTTAGCAAAGGCAATACTAATGAATCATATTGATTGTAAATAGTTCGCTTAACTCCTGCCAATGTTTCAATTCTTGGAAATTCATTCATAAATCGGTGCAAATACCTTTTGAATTCAACAGCACTGTGCCATGTTTGAAATGCAAAGGTGGTTTGCCACATGTACCAAAAATTTGAATCAAAGAACTCTTTTGACAGCCAATCTGTGATTTTAGTAGTACCCAGTTTTTCTTCTGAGGCTTCTGTAAGATTTACGAGTTCCTTCCTATCTTGTATAGTAAAATGCATGCTAGATACATCTGCAATATGTCGGTTTTCATCAACAAGTCTGGCTTTTGAATGAGGAACGTGTTTTTTGTTAAAAGCAATTATCTCATCTTTAACGGATTGCCCTTTATTTTGCAGTGATGGAATTCCCTCATAAAGTCCCCATAAACACTCATAGTGGTCTGTAGTGAGCATGCGGCCTCCTCGTAGCGAATAAGTTCCGTCATCTAATTTTTTACCATCTAAACTTCCACCTTGTGTTGGTAACTTTTCAAAAATGGTAATCTGATTTCCATCCATTCCACCATCTCTAATCATAAATGCGGCAGCTGAAAGGGAACCTATTCCACCACCAATACAATACGCTTTAATTTTTTTCATGATTCTTTTTTTTAATTCAATATTGAAGATTCATTTTACTTTAAATAGATGATAACGGATGGCGCTATTCTGTTTGCCGCATTATTTAACTTAATTCAAGGGAGTTGCTCCTAACAGTTGAAGATAGTTGTTACTGCTGTGCTCAACACCAAGCCAATGATCGTACCATTGAATTGTATCTGATTGGGTAATACCCCCGGGACCGGTTGATCCAATTGGAATATTTCCAATATCATCAGCTGTTTTTATATTATAATAAACTATCCCTCTTGATTGCAAAGTGTCGGCTGCTGCATTTATGATTATTTTATATAATAATGGAACATGAACCGGGATTCCACTGCTTACAATCCCTTTTAAATTGGAATATCCATAAGGAACCATATCAAGTGAGTTTGCTTTAATATTAATGGAGGCATCACCAGGTAATGAAGCATTGAAATTATCTTTAAAAGCCTTGTTTACTAACCCTGGAGAAGCAAAAGTATAAAGTGAAAAAGTAAACTTATCTTTTAATTGATCGTGGTTAATTAGCCAGTATGTTACTAATGTTGAAAGCGCACCGCCTAAACTATGTCCTGTAATATATAAAGGTGTTTTTGAATCGGTTGCGATTGAATTCAAATAAGATTCAAGATTTCCACCAGAGGAAGGATCCGTTGCACTTAGTATACTATTTAAAGCATCCATCGCTCCTTTTGATACAGAGTCACCTTGTTTTCCGTAAGTGAAACCGGAGAGTGTAAAAACATCAATATCTTCAATTAAATTGCTTATTGAGTGCACATTAGTACCCCTAATCGCAATAGTGTAAGATGTTATATCTGAGTTAATGTTTTTGGCAACATAAACTAAATTATCCTTATCCGTAGAAATACCAGGTCCCCATGATAAACTCCATCTACCTCCCGAAGTAAGCGACTTATCGTTCAATAACAAGGTAATTGAATCTTTAATTGTGCCGATATCGGAATCTTCACCTGCATAACTTATTGATGACAATGTCATCATTACTCCGGGCATATTTGATTCCACATAAGGGTCATCGGAGTCCTTTTTACAACCTTCTGTTAGGAACACAGTCGAAAAGAACATTGTAATCATAGCATAAACTAAATATTTTTTCATAAAAGTATCTTTTATTAAGAGTGTTACAAATCTAATCAAAAACTAATCAGTTTTAAATTAATCCAGAAAAAAAAAGATGTTGAATCTATTTTTTATTATCTTTAAATTTTAATATAAAGTATATCAAACAGTTTGTCGGAGTTATTGATTAAGATGGATTAAAGGCATTCGTTTTAGAAGAAATAGCACAAACTTGATCTGCTTTTTTCAGGTAAGTAGAAGGAAAATAAATTAATTAAACTAATAAAAAAAGTGTATGAAGACAGCTAAAAATCAGACCCCCGAGAATGCAAAAATTTATTTAATCGGTAGCGGAATAGCATCCCTTGCAAGTGCAGTATATCTTGTTAAGGATGCAGGTGTGCCTGGCGAAAATATTCATGTTCTGGAAAAAGACAATATCCCAGGTGGTGCATGCGATGGCTCAGGAGATGAAGTTAAAGGTTTTGTTGTACGAGGTGGTAGAATGCACGAGATGCATTATGAGTGTTATTGGGATTTACTATCATATATTCCATCTTACGATGATCCAAATATATCTGTTCGAGATGAATCATATGATTTTAATAAGAGATTTGTTTCCAACGGTCAGGCCAGATTATTGAAAGATGGGAAAAAAATTGATGTATCATCATATGGATTGTCTTTATCTCAACAAGCTGATTTTTTAAAGCTAACCTATGTAAGCGAAAAGTCATTAGGTAATAAACGAATTGAGGATTGGTTTGATGCCGACTTTTTTACCACTAAGTTTTGGTATATCTGGACCTCAATGTTTGCATTTCAGAAGTGGAGTAGTTTGGCTGAAATGAGAAGATACATGAAGCGTTTTATTCATTTAGTGGATGGCTTATATAAATTAGGAGGAGTAATGCGAACTAAGTATAATCAGTATCATTCAGATATTGTGCCTTTAAGAAGATATTTAGAAGATAAGGGAGTACAATTTGATTTTGGTAAAGAAGTTGTAGATATCGATTTTAACTTTTCATCAGATTTAAAAACGGCGACTGTAATACACCTCAAAAATAAAGAGGAGATCGTACTAGGCGAAAATGATTACGTTTTTATTACAAACGGTTCAATTACAGAGAGTACTGATAATGGAACATGGAAGAAGGCTCCTGTCCTCAAAGGAATCTCAGAATCAGGATCATGGAAATTATGGAAAAAACTAGCCGAAAAAGACAAGACTTTTGGTAACCCATCCCCATTTTGTGATAATATTGATTTGCAGAAATGGTACTCATTTACAGCAACAATGAAGGATAGTACTTTCCTTGATTACATGGAAAATTTTTCCGGAAATGTTGATGGAACCGGAGGTTTAGTTACCATGACTGATTCAAATTGGTTTATGTCGATTGTAATTGCACGACAACCACATTTCCCAAATCAACCACAGGATGTAAAAATATTCTGGGGCTATGGACTTTATCCTGATAGAAAAGGAAATTATGTAGATAAAACAATGGCTGAATGTACTGGAGAAGAAATATTGGAGGAACTATGGTATCACCTTAAGGTTCAGGAATTGATGAAGCCAATAGTGGATGCTGGAAAAGTAAACTGTATTCCGGTTGCAATGCCTTTTATTGATAGTTTGTTTATGCCACGCACCATAGGAGATCGACCAGATGTAATAGTAAAAGGAGCAACAAATTTTGCATTCCTAGGCCAGTTTGCCGAAGCACCAAAGGATTGTGTTTTTACAGTAGAATACTCAGTACGAACTGCTCAAATGGCTGTATATGGATTATTTGAAACAGGAAAAGAGGTACATCCAATGTACGACTCTGCGCATAACCCAAAGTACTTAATTGCTGCACTTAAGGCAATTAGTAGGTAACCCTGCTATTGTTTTTATTTAATATGCTTTCTAAAACAAATGCCGGATTCTCAAACTTATTTGCAAACATCATAGCCGCAATAATATATGGTTTATATCCTGCTTCATGATAGGTTTTGATTCTGTATTTCTCGAAAACAGCTGCACTTACTTCACCTTCTTTGCATGACACTCCTGAAATATCAGCTGGAAGACAATGCATATATAGGGCCTTTCCATTTTTGGTAAGTTGCATTTTTTCTTCTGTATATTCCCAGCTTTTAAATTTTGCATTATTAAATAAAGCTCGCTGTTCTAGTTGTGCAAGTCCGGCAATATCTTTATTTTTAAGCAGTTCGGTTCGCTGCTCCATTATATGATATGGAGCCCAGCTTTTAGGGTAGACTATATCTGCATCTTTCATGGCTCCATTCATATCATGGCCTACCTTGAACGAACCACCACTTTTTGTCGCATTTGTACCCGCTAATTCAACAATTTCCGGAATAAGATTATATCCTTCAGGATAAGCAAGTTCAACATTCATTCCAAATCTGGTTAATAAAGCTATTATTCCTTGCGGGACAGACATAGGTTTACCGTAACTTGGTGAATATGCCCAACTCATTACAATTTTTTTACCCCTTAGGTTTTCGAGTGAACCAAACTCATTTTTTAAGTGAAGCAAGTCGGCCATCGATTGTGTTGGATGATCCATATCGCACTGGAGGTTAACTATTCCAGGACGAGATGGGAGCACTTTTTTATCAAATCCTTCATCCAAAGCTGAAGCAACTTCACGCATATATTTGTTTCCTTCTCCAAGGTACATGTCATCACGTATTCCGATGAAATCTGTCAGGAAGCTAATCATATTTGCAGTTTCTCTAACTGTTTCTCCATGTGCTATCTGCGATTTTGTTTCATCCATATCCTGAACTACCAGTCCCAATAGGTTTGCTGCTGATGCATAAGAAAATCGTGTTCGTGTTGAATTATCCCTAAAAATTGATACTGCAAGGCCTGTATCAAAAACCCGAGGAGAAATATTTTCCTCTCGCATATGTTTTAGTACGGAAGCAATCTCAAGTATTGCTTTTAAGTCATCTTCACTTTTTTCCCATGTAAGCAGGAAGTCCTTCTTGTGAAGATTCGATTTTAGATTTTTTAGTATTTCTATTTTGTTTCTTATATCCATGATTATTGTATTTTTTCTTTCTCGCAAAGGCGCTAAGCCGCAAAGTGTTTTTAAAGCTATTTTCAATCACTTTAGTATTTATTACATAGTATTATGTATTATTAATTATTGTCTAAGCTATTTTCCTTTGCGGCTTAGCGTCTCTGCGAGAAATAGTTTTCAACGGTTTCATTATAGATTATTTACCATTCTGGTTATTCCATTTTTAATCAGTCTTTCATTAAAGTTTATAAGTAAGCCAAGTTTTAGTTTGGTTAGCTTTAGGTAAGTTAGCAGTTGTTTTTGATGAACGGGGCTTATGGATTCTACAGATTTGAGCTCGATGATTACTTTGTTCTCTATGATTAAATCAGCTTTAAACCCCATTTCCATTTTCACATTTTTCCAGATTACCGGAATAGGTTTCTGTCTTTCAACTTTTAATCCCTTCTGAATTAACTCATAATATAATATTTCCTCATAAACAGATTCAAATAATCCAGGCCTCAGCTCTATGTGAATATTGTAGCAGGTATTGACTATTATTTTAGATATTTCGTTCTCTGTCATGATTTTATTGTATTTCTCGCAAAGCCGCTAAGGCGCAAAGTTGTTATTATTTTTTTCAATTTTTTTTTCTTGTCAAACATTTAATGAAAATAATAGTTTTTAATAATTAAATAATTTTCCTTTGCGGCTTTGCGCCTCTGCGAGAAAATAATTTTTTCAATTGTATTTTCCTTTCTCGCTTGGTGCGTTGCGAGACATTATTTTTCACCAATTTCATAAGCAAAGGCAGCATAAAATGCTGATGCTATAACCAAATCGCTAATTGCTACTTTTTCGTTGGGAGCATGGGCAAGTACTTCGTTTCCTGGCCCAAAACCAATTGTTGGAATACCATGTATTCCTGTTATTACTACTCCGTTTGTTGAAAATGTCCACTTGTCAATCACGGGAACTTTGTTGTAAAGTTTTGTAAATGCATTAACCCCAACCTGTATCATTGAATGATCTTCGGGAAGTTTCCACGTGGGATAATACTTTTCCATTCCGTATCTTAATCCGGTATATGCTTCTTCGCTAAAATCCAGTACTTCAACTTTTGCATTTAAGCCTACAATCAATGTTTCAATTTCTTTGATGGCTGACTCCTTTGTTTCTCCCCATGTAAGTCTCCGATCGATATGCAATCGTGCAAAATCACTTACGGCACAAAGTGATGGACTGTCAGAAATAAATTCAGTTACAGTTATGCTTCCCTTTCCAAGGAATTCATCATTGGTAAGTCGTTCATTTAGCTTTTCAATTTCAAGAGCAATCTTTGATGCCATGTAGATTGCATTTTTCCCACGCTCCGGTGCCGATCCATGCGAAGAAATGCCATGAAAACTCACATGCATTTCCATCCTGCCTCTTTGTCCCCGATAAATGTTAAGGTTAGTAGGTTCAGTGCTAATTACAATATCAGGAATAATCTTACCCTCTTCAATTATGTATTTCCAACATAATCCATCGCAGTCTTCTTCAATAACACTACCTACAAAATAAATTGTAAGATCTTCATTGAATCCAAGTTCTTTTAATATTCTGCCGGTAGTTACAAATGAGGCAACACCACCTTCCTGGTCAACTGTACCTCTTCCATGAACATAACCATTCTTAATTTCGCCACCCAGTGGATCAAAATCCCAGTTGTCGATATTGCCAATGTCTACTGTATCCATATGGCCATCAATAGCTAGTGTTTTCTTACCATTACCAATTTTCCCTATAACATTTCCTAAACCATCAATTATAACTTCATCAAATCCGGCTTCTTCCATTTGCCGTTTAAGCTCCAATTGTACTTCTTTCTCTTGTGTGCTAAGTGATTTAATTCTAACAAGTTTAGATAGATTATTAGCAGTATAATCTGCATATTGTTCTGATAACTCTTTAATTTTAGCGTATATGTCTTTCATTTTCTGATTCTTTATTTGAGGATGGGTTTATATAATTGTAAGAATTAACTACTTTTCTGATATAGCCCCAATAGTACTTTTTCAGGGGTCATTGGGGCAGTAAAGTCGTGAGTATAATTTGAATTGAAGGCACCTATGGCTTCTTGTAATGCAAAAAAGGCTCCAATTCCATAAATAAAAGGGGGCTCCCCAACGGCTTTCGACTTAAGTATTGCATTTTCATTTCCCTCTGTTTTTAGAGGAATTATCTCAATAGAATCAGGAGCTGAATAAATATCAGGTATTTTATAATTTGATAATGCGTTTGATTTTAATCGGCCTAACTCATCATAAACTATTTCTTCCATTGTCATCCATCCAATTCCCTGTACAACTGCTCCTTCTATCTGTCCATTGTCGATTTCCTGATTTATACTTTTTCCAAAATCATGAACAATTTTTACGGAATCTATCTTATATGTCCCCCTTAAGCAATCAACGGTAACAGTTGTAATTGCAAGCCCGTAAACATAATATGCGAAAGGATGGCCCTTCTCTTTGGTACTGTCAAATTTAATTACAGGAGTTGCATAATGACTGTTTTCGGTTAAACTTATTCTATTTATAAAGGCCTCCAACACAATTTGTTCCCATGTAATGGATGAGCTTTTGCCATCAACTATTATTACTTCATCTATTAACTCTATTCTATTCTCTTCAACATCAAGCTTTTTGGCAGCAGTTGATATCAACCTTTGAAGAAGTGCTTCACATGCTAGTTGTACAGCTTTTCCATTTAGGTCGGCTGTTGAGCTGGCGGCAGATGGTGATGTATTTGCAACTCTGGTAGTATTAGTCGATTCAATCTTTATTCTATTTGTATTTGCTGATAGTACCTTTGAGGCAACCTGAATCATTTTTGTGTTCACACTTTGGCCCATTTCCACTGCTCCGGTGCTTATTCCAATACTCCCATCCTGATATATATGCACTAGTGCTCTTGCATGATTCATCATTGTATTTGTAAACGAAATCCCAAATGTAACAGGCGTAAATGAAATGCCTTTTTTAAAAAGCTCATTCGAATCATTATAATCGCAAACGGCTTTTTCTACTTTATAAAAATTGAAATTATTTTGTGCTGTATCCCAGATGTTTTTTAGTTCTACATTTTGAGCAATTTGTCCATAGGGAAATTCATCTCCATCTTGTAGTAGATTTATTTCCTGTAATTCACGTGTTGGTATACCTAGCTCATTTGCTGCATGTTTAATGGCGGACTCAATTACAAAAATACCCTGGGGAGCACCAAATCCGCGGAAAGCAGTATTGGGTGGCAAGTTGGTTTTGCAGCTATAAACTGTTGCTCTTAAGTTGGGAATAAAGTAACTGTTTGTGGCATGAAATAATGTCCTTTCTGTAATTGCCGGAGAAAGATCTGCTGCAGCTCCTGCATTTTGCAGATAATCGGCCTTAAAAGCAATTATTTTGAGGTCTTTTGATAATCCAATCTTATAAGTTGTTTCATAGGGATGTCTTTTCCCGGTCATGTGCATATCATCATGACGACTAAGGATTAGTTTTACTGGTTTCTGAAGGTTGTGCACAGCAAGTAAAGTTAATACTGCCCATGCTGTGGCCTGATCTTCTTTGCCTCCAAAAGCACCACCAAGTCGAACCACATCCACCTCAATTTTATGCATTGGTACACCAAGAACTCTGGCTCCGATTTTTTGAACTACAGTTGGTCCCTGAGTAGATGAAAATAATTTAATACTGCCATTTTCTTGTGGAATAGCATATGAGCCTTGTGTTTCCAGATATAGATGTTCCTGGCCTCCGGTTATTGCTTTTCCTTCAAATACATAACTACAACCTTTCCAGGAATTTTCGATATCACCTAGTTTAAATGTTCGTGGAGGCATTATCAACTGATTTTTTTCTTTTGCTTCAGATACACTTGTTATTGGGTCAAGTTCTTCAATATCAATATTAATCAACTCTCTGGCTCTCCGTGCAATTTGCTCACTAACAGCAATTATCAAAGCAATAGGTTGTCCTATAAAATGAACTTCTGAATTAGCCAAGAGTTCTTCATCAAGTATGATAGCTCCAATTTGATTTTCACCTGGAATATCTGAATGTGTAATTATCTGAATTACTCCATCTATTTCTTTTGCATTGGTAAAGTCGATGTTTCTAATCTTACCATATGCAACTGGCGATGTAAATACAACTCCAAATAATGTCCCGTTTATTGTTGGAATATCATCAATAAAGATTGATTTCCCTCGAACATGATTTTTAGAGTCTATATTTTTCATGTAGATAATTTTACTTTATGTCAGAAATTGAAATGATTTCAGGAAAAAGCTTAATGAAGTGACCATAGTAGAGTTGACGAAGTAATAATCTTTTGTATTCTTCACTTCCTCTTATGTCGCTTATGGGAGATATCTCTTCTTTTAAAACACAGTGTGCTTTGCGAATATTTTCTGAAGAAAGCACCTTGCCTTTAAGAAAAGCGCATGTGTTTTTTAACAATAATGGAATGGGAGCTACTCCACCAGCAGATATACTTATGTCGGTGATCTTATTATTGTTTGATATACTTATGCAAAATGCAGAATTAACACTTGCTATGTCAAGATGAGTTCTTTTGCTAACCTTTTCAAAATTGAAATGCTGATTTTTTTCAGGTAATTTAAATGACAGATTCAAAATAATCTCGCCATCTTGTAAATCAATGTTTTTATAGCTCTTGAAAAAGTCCCTTAGTAGTACTAATCTGGCCCTTCCATTTTTATCAGATATGGTGAGATTGCTTTTCAAAGCCAGGAAAAAAATACTTAAATCGGCAATGGGAGAGGCATTAACAATATTTCCTCCAAGCGTACCCATATTGCGAATTTGTTTAGAAGAAATAAGCTTGAAGAAACTAACTAATTCTGGAAAGTAAATAAAGAGCTCTTTCGTGTTAAGGATATCAGATGGTGTTATTCCTGCTCCGATGGTGCAAATATCATTTTCAATCCGAATTTTGCTAAAATCATTGTTGTAACCAATCAAATTTATTTCGGTATTCTGTATATTGTCAGCATCAGTCACATAAATATCAGTGCCTCCTCCTACAATAATTCCCTTATTTATTATTTGTTTTCTATTACCAAGTTCTTGTAATCTTTTTGGAATATCTGCAAAATATTCAGGGATAAACTTGTTCCTAATAAGATTTGAAATATTGCCGTTGGTGTTATTGTCAATGAGTACTCCAGAAATTTCTATTCCGGCTTTTTCAATTGATTTATATCCCGTACACCTACAAATATTACCGCTAACAGAGTCTAATATTCCTAATATTGATGTTTCAGAATTGAATGAGTATCCTGTGAGAGATACAATAAAACCGGGTGTGCAAAAACCACATTGTGTTGCATTATTTTCCTTAAAAATGCTTTGGATTGTCGATAGTTGATTTGGTATATTCAGGCCTTCAACTGTAACGACATGTTTGCCATGAATACTCGCGATGGGAGTTAAACATGATGTAACAGATTTGTAATCAATAGATCCATCCTTGTTAATAGATCCAACCAAAACAGTACAGGCCCCACAGTCTCCTTCTCGACAACCAATCTTTGTTCCCGTAAGTTTTTCTTCAGATCTGATAAAGTCAAGCAAGATGCTACCCGAAGGTAGATCTGTATTTATAAGTTCATTATTAAGAATAAATTCAATCATATCAAGGTGTAAAGTTAATAAAAGAACGGATATTTTGTATTTTAGCAACAACAAGAAAATTATTAATAATTATATCATTATGAAAAAGAAAAAGTTTGCAATAGTATTAGCCGGTTGCGGCGTTTATGATGGAGCTGAAATCCATGAAGCCACTCTAACCATGTTGGCTATTATGAGGCAGGGAGCTGCATATAGTTGCTTTGCCCCTGATATTCCTCAATATCATGTAATTAATCACCTTACCGGTAAAGAAATGGATGAAACCAGAAATGTATTAATCGAATCAGCAAGGATTGCTCGTGGTGACATATTACCGTTAAATGAATTTGATGGCAATAATTTTGATGCATTAATATTTCCCGGTGGATTTGGTGCTGCAAAAAATCTATCAACTGTCGCTTTCGAAGGTGCAGGAGCCAAGGTTAACTCTGATGTTGAAAAAGCAGTTTTACAGATGGTTGAATTAAAAAAACCAATTGGAGCTCTTTGTATCTCACCTGCTTTTATTGCGAAAATTTTAAAGGATGTTAGCGTTACCATTGGTCAGGATAAGGGAACCTCTGAAGCAATAGAGGCTATGGGAGCAACCCATATTGAAACCGATCACGGGGATGTTGTATTTGATGAAGAGAAGCTGGTATTTACAACTCCCTGTTATATGCTTGATGCCACAATATTAGATATTGATGATGGTGCCGTTAATATTGTAAAGGCAATGTTGGAGAAGATGTAGGAAAATTGGCAATAATGCTGAGCATGTCATTGGTTTTAATTGTCATTGGTTGTCATTTGCGCTTCGGCGTTGTTAAGTCATTTGTGGATTTGTTTTGGATAAAGAACTTTGTTTATTATTTTAATTAAATGCAATGAAATTAGAGGAATTTAGAGTTTATCAAGAATCTATGGAGCTTGGTGAAAAAGTTTGGAATATAACCATCGAGTGGGATAAGTTTGCTAAAAACACTATGGGTTACCAGCTAGTTAGAGCTGTCGATTCAATTGCAGCAAACTTGAGCGAAGGATACGGAAGATATCATTATAAAGAGGCAAAAAATTTCAGTTATTATTCAAGAGGATCGCTCTTTGAAACCAAAACATGGCTTACAAAGGCAAATAATAGATGTATAATCGATAAGAATACATATAAGGAATTAATTACAAGCATAGATTCAATAGGAATAAAACTCAATAATTATATAAACTCAATTGGTAAATCTTAACAATCAAATGACTATCAATGACCATCAATGACTACCAATGACTATTAATGACCACCAATGACTATTAATGACCACCAATGACTATCAATGACTATCAATGACAATCAATAATAATTTCCCACCCCATGAATAAAATAACCCAACTATTTAACATCACCTACCCCATAATCCAGGGAGGTATGATATGGTGCAGCGGATGGAAACTAGCATCAGCAGTAAGCAGTGCTGGTGGATTAGGACTAATAGGTGCCGGTAGTATGTATCCTGAAATCTTAAAGGAGCACATCCGAAAATGCAAGATGGCAACTAATAAACCTTTCGGAGTAAATGTTCCCTTGTTATATCCTCAAACGGATGAAATCATAAATATTATTATCAATGAAGGAGTTAAAATTGTCTTCACATCTGCAGGTAATCCAGCAAAATACACATCTGTTTTAAAAGAAAATGGCATTTCAGTGGTTCATGTGGTTGCCAATACAAAGTTTGCCTTAAAGGCACAAGCAGCCGGTGTTGATGCTATCGTTGCAGAAGGTTTTGAAGCAGGCGGTCATAATGGTTATGAAGAAACAACCACAATGGTATTGATACCAATGCTTAAACAAGTTGTGGATATTCCAATTATTGCTGCTGGTGGTATTGGTTCAGGACAAGCCATATATGCAGCGATGGCATTGGGAGCCGAAGGCGTTCAGATAGGAAGCTTGTTTGCCAGTGCATTTGAATCATCTGCTCACAAAAATTTTAAAAATGCTATAATTAGCTCAACAGATGGAAGCACATATCTTACTTTAAAAAAGTTGGTGCCTGTTAGATTAATACGTAATGAGTTTTTTAATAGGGTTCATCTAGCTGATTTAGATGGGAAAAGCAAGGAAGAGCTTGCTGAAATACTTGGGCATGGAAGGGCCAAATTAGGAATGTTTGAAGGTGATACAATTGAAGGTGAGCTGGAAATAGGTCAGATAGCAGCAATAATAGATCAAGTTAATACGGTTGATGAAATCTTTAACAAACTACTCTATGAGTTTAATATCACATCCATAAATATGACTAACAGAATAACTTTTTAAGTAATCATACATTATTAATAAGTTTCTGAAAGCTAAAAACCAACTGATTAGTGTTATTGCAATTTAGAATCATTTTTAAAAATAAATTAGCTAAGTTTGTACCAAAACAACCAAATAAATTACCGACATGAATTTTGACTTTACCGAAGAGCAATTAATGATTAAGCAAGCAGCCCGTGATTTTGCACAACGTGAACTAGTTTTGGATGTATTGGAAAGAGATGAAAAATCTATCTTCCCTACCCAGCACATAAAAAAATTAGCCGAATTAGGATTTATGGGAATGATGGTGGATCCGGAATATGGAGGAAGTGGAATGGATACTATTTCATACGTCCTTGCAATGGAAGAAATATCAAAAATTGACGCATCGGTCAGCGTTATAATGTCGGTTAATAATTCATTGGTTTGTTATGGTTTAAATAGGTTTGGCAATGAAGATCAAAAACAAAAATATTTAATTCCATTGGCAAGCGGTGAGGTAATTGGAGCTTTCTTATTATCAGAACCCGAGGCTGGGTCGGATGCAACTCATCAACATACCACGGCCGAAGATAAAAGAGATCATTATTTAATTAATGGAACCAAGAACTGGATAACAAGTGCCAACTCTGCTTCCACTTACATAGTTATAGCTCAAACTCATCCCGATAAAAAACATCGCGGAATAAATGCTTTTATAGTTGATAGAAATTCTCCTGGTATCACTCTTGGACCTCATGAGGATAAAATGGGAATGCGAAGTTCCGACACTCATTCGGTAATGTTTAGCGATGTTGTTGTGCCAAAGGAAAATAGGATTGGTGAGGACGGATTTGGATTTAAATTTGCAATGATGGTGCTTGAAGCAGGTCGAATAGGAATTGCCTCCCAAGCATTAGGACTTGCAAGTGGAGCGATGGAAAGAGCCGCCGCTTATGCCAAAGAACGTAAAGCTTTTGGAACTGAAATAGCAAATCATCAGGCAATTGCATTTAAACTTTCTGATATGTCAGTTAAAGTTGAAAATGCTCGTAATCTTTGTTTAAAAGCCGCATGGCTTAAAGATAACCATAAACCAATTACCTTAGCTAGTGCAATGGCTAAACAATATGCAGCCGACATAGCCATGGAGGTTACCACAGAAGCTGTTCAAATACATGGTGGCTATGGTTATGTAAAGGAGTATCATGTTGAGAGATTAATGCGAGAAGCAAAACTTACTCAAATATATGAAGGTACTTCTGAGGTTCAAAAAATAGTTATTTCGAGGGACCTGCTTAAAGGGTAGTACACTTGTTACGAAAACATCATTGTTTTATCGTAGTTAATATTTGTCATAATGAATACATGCGATCGCTTTATTGATAAATACAAAGAGGGTAACACCCCGTGGGTGCACAAAGAAGCTGACTTTAATCTTGTTGATATGGTTGAAAACTGGCCAATCAACCCATGCCGTACTTTAGAATTAGGATGTGGAACAGGTACTGATGCCGTTTGGCTTGCTGAAAATGGATTCGACGTTACGGCAATTGACGGTTCACCAATTGCCATTGATATAGCAAAAAAAGCCGCTGAGGAGAACAATGTTGATTGTAACTTTAAAGTAATTGATTTTGTTTCAGCTGAAATGAAAGAAAGTCCATATGATTTCATTTTCGATCGTGGGTTTTTTCACTCATTTGATACGGATTCAGATCGCAAATTAATTGCTGAAAAAGCTGCAAACTTGCTTTCCGAAAGAGGGATGTGGCTTACTTTAATGGCTAATGCTGATGCCCCGCCACGCGATTCCGGACCACCAATGCGGTCTGCCAGAAGCATTGTTGATGCCGTTGAGCCTTTTTTTAAAATACTGACCCTAACTGTTAGTTATTTTGGAAATGAGCAGGAAGATCCGCCAAGAATTTGGGTTTGTTTGATGCGTAAACGTTAATTCGATAGTGATTTGGAATTTATGGTTTCCATTGAGAAAAGGCGTATTCAATACAATGCTATATGTTTCTTTATGAAAAACAAAAATCAATTTCTGATAGGAATTTCTGAGCCATTTTTACATCCAAACAAATAGGAAACAATATATTATGCATGCACTGTAATTTTGTAATTGTTTTTTTACGAAATTTGTTGTTTCTTTAATCCAAATTAGAATTTAAATCATACAAATATAAAATACTGACTATGAAAATACTAGTTTTAATTAGTAATGTCCCCGACACTACAACTAAAATACGTTTCACGGGCGACAATACCTCTTTTGATGATGCAGGTGTTCAGTGGATAATTAACCCATGGGATGAACTTGCTCTAACACGTGCTATGGAGCTTAAAGAAGCTGGCGGTGTGGATACTATTACTGTGGCTAATGTTGGTGAAAAATCAACTGAGCCAACTCTAAGAAAAGCTCTGGCAGTAGGCGCTGATGATGCCATAAGAATTGATGCTCCGGCAAAGGATGCATTTTTTGTTGCAGCACAATTAGCTGAAGTTGCAAAGGGTTATGACCTTATTCTTGCCGGTATTGAGGCATCTGACTACAATGGAAATGCTGTTGGTGGAATGCTTGCTGAGATTCTTGATTTTAATTCTGTATCGGCTGTTTCCGGCATTAATATTGAAGGTGATAGTTTTAAAGTCAATCGTGAAATTGATGGCGGTTCACAAGTACTAACAATTAGTGGCCCACTTGTAGCTATTGTGCAAAAAGGTATAGCTAAAGAGCCTAGAATTCCGGCAATGCGTGGAATTATGATGGCACGAAAAAAACCTTTAGTTGTTGCTCCTCCCGTTGATGCACACGAGAAAACTCAGTTTGTAAACTTTGAGTTACCTCCACCAAAAGCTGCATGTAAAATGGTAGATGAAGAAAATGCAAAAGAGATTATTACATTACTTCATGAGGAAGCCAAAGTTTTATAATTAAACTATTAAAAACCGAAAAAGATGTCAATATTAGTATATACCGAAAACTGGGATGGCAAATTCAAGAAACTTAGCTTCGAGCTGGTTTCTTATGCTGCTGCGATAGCTAAAGAAATGGGTTCAACAGTTACAGCCCTGTCTGTTGGCAATGTTGCTGACGATGAATTAAATAAATTAGGTAATTATGGTGCTGCAAAAATCTTAACAGTTAACGATGACAGATTTAGCACACTTGACAATCGTGCCTTAGCAAAAGCGGTGGTTGCCGCAGCTCAAAATGAGACTGCAAAAATTGTCATATTTGCAAATAATAATCTAGGAAAAGCAATTGCCCCAAGAGTATCTGTGGTACTTCAGGCTGGTCTTGTTGGAGGAGTTATGGCTCTTCCTGTAACTTTTGATCCTTTCGTTGTAAAGAAAAAGGTGTTTACAGGTAAAGCATTTGCCAATGTGAAATTTGATACTGATGTTAAGGTAATAACTTTAGCGCAAAACTCATATGACCTTGTTGAAACTGAAAATAATGCCACTATTGAAGCATTTAACCCAGATATTGCAGATAGCGTTTTTGCAACTTCAGTGAGTGAAACTAACAAAGTTACTGGTCAGGTTCTTCTATCAGATGCTGAAATTGTTATCTCTGGCGGTAGAGGAATGAAAAGCGGAGATAATTGGGGAGGTCTTGAAGAACTTGCCGATTTATTAAATGCTGGAATGGCATGTTCAAGGCCTGTTTCCGATGAAGGATGGCGTCCTCATAGCGAACATGTTGGACAAACAGGTAAAATTATTGCTCCAAATATATATTTTGCTTTTGGTATTTCAGGAGCTATTCAGCACCTGGGTGGGGTTAGCTCGTCAAAAATAATTGTAGCTATTAATAAGGATGCAGAGGCACCAATTTTTGAAACTGCTGATTATGGAATTATTGGTGATGTTAACAAAGTTATACCCCAGTTAATAGAGGGTGTTAAGGAAATGTAAGATTATTATGAAATAACATATGCAATATGATTAAAAACCTGATTACAATAGTGGTCAGGTTTTTTTAATTATCTAAATTTGACACTTTAAAATTATGACAATGATTGAGATTTACCATAACCCAAGGTGTAGCAAGTCACGGGCTGGATTAAAGTATGTGCAGGAACGTACCCAAGATTATAGTATAATTGAGTATTTAAAGAATCCTTTGGATAAGAATACCATTAAGATACTGCTTATGAAACTAAATGCGAAACCGCATGATATGGTTCGTACTCATGAAGATATCTATAAATCAAATTATAAAGGAAAAAATTTTACAGATGAAGAGTGGATAAAGCTTATGATCGAAAATCCCAAATTGATAAAGCGACCAATTGTAGTTAAGGGTAATAAAGCTATTTGGGGAGTGCCTGTAGAAACATTATCAGTTTTGTTTTAGGAAAACACATAAATAAATATATCAAATGAGAAAAGTGATAGAATGCTACATGGCTAAAAGTTTGAATATTAAAATCAATATTCCCTCATTCAACCATTCTTACATTCAATCATTCCCTCATTAAACCATTAATCCAAGTACAATGAAATATAGAATCGAACACGACACAATGGGCGATGTAGAAGTTCCTGCCGAAAAATATTGGGGA
Organism: uncultured Bacteroidota bacterium; assembly: GCA_937912115.1. GTDB lineage: Bacteria > Bacteroidota > Bacteroidia > Bacteroidales > F082. The sequence goes on from CALDOI010000269.1 coordinate 20,814, forward strand.
GCTCAAACTCAACGATCAAAAATGAATTTTCAGATTGGTCCTGAGGGATCAATGCCCGAAGAAATTATTGTTGCATTTGCATATTTAAAAAAAGCTGCCGCAATAACAAATGCCGAATTAGGAGTTCTTCCAAAGGAAAAGTCGGATTTAATAGGCAAAGCATGTGACGAAATTCTTGAAGGAAAACTGGAAGGAAATTTCCCTCTTGTTATATGGCAAACAGGATCGGGCACTCAATCGAACATGAACATGAATGAAGTTATAGCAAATCGTGGTCATGTAATTAATGGTGGTACTTTGGTTGATAGTAAAAAAGATCTTCATCCAAACGATGATGTAAATAAATCTCAATCATCAAACGATACATTTCCAACGGCTATGCATATTGCAGCCTATAAGCTTATTGTTGAAAATACTATTCCCGGCGTAGAAATGCTTAGGGATGCTCTTGATGAAAAAGCTAAAGAGTTTAAAAATGTGGTTAAAACAGGGCGTACGCATTTAATGGATGCAACACCACTTACTCTGGGTCAGGAGTTTTCAGGATATGTAACACAATTAAACTTTGGTTTGGCAGCACTTTCAAATACCCTTCCTCATCTATCGGAGTTAGCACTTGGGGGTACTGCCGTTGGAACGGGATTAAATACTCCACCTAACTATGACGTTATGGTTGCATCACAAATTGCAACTTTAACAGGTTATCCATTTATTACTGCGCAAAATAAATTTGAAGCATTATCAGCACATGATGCTATTGTTGAAACTTCGGGAGCACTAAAACAGTTGGCCGTAAGCTTAATGCATATTGGCAATAATATACGTATGCTGGCATCCGGTCCACGTTGTAGTATCGGCGAGATTCAATTGCCTGCAAATGAGCCGGGTTCGAGTATTATGCCGGGGAAGGTTAACCCAACTCAAAACGAGGCAATTACAATGGTTTGTGCCCAGGTAATCGGAAACGATGCTGCAATCACCATAGGAGGGATGCAAGGGCATTTTCAATTAAATGTATTCAAACCTGTTATGATTTCTAATCTTCTACAGGCGGCGCGATTATTAGGTGATGCATGTGTATCATTTACTAAGAATGCGGTTGTTGGAATTGAACCAAATCATGCCGTGGTTCAGGAAAAGTTAGAAAATTCATTAATGCTAGTAACAGCTTTAAACACACATATTGGTTACGAAAAGGCAGCAAAAATTGCAAAGAAAGCTCATGCCGAGGGGACAACCTTACGTGAGGCAACACTTGCTCTTGGCTTTCTTGATGATGATAAGTTTACCGAATTAGTCGATCCAAGAAAAATGATATAATTCATTTTATGATATCGAGTACTGTATTATAGGTCAGCTTAATTGTCATTCGGCAGTGAAGAATCTAAAAAGTTAGGTAAGAATTATTTAGATTGTTGGCTGTTGCTAAGAATGAACCAATTATTATTACTTTCCGGGTTTAATTGAAAACACATGAAAAAACCAATCATCGTTCAAAAACGATCTCTAAAACTGGAAATGGAACCTGGAACTTATTTGTGGTGTTCCTGTGGCAGAAGTGATAACCAGCCTTTTTGTGATGGATCACATAAGGGTACTGGATTTAAACCTGAAAAAGTGATGATTACTGAAAAGAAGATAGTTCCTTGGTGCATGTGTCGATATAGTGATAAAGGTGCCATATGTGATAACAAACACAGGGAACTTTAAGATACTAACATGAAGTTACTTCCTTCTCTAAATCCTTTTTTCGTTAAGAATTGTTTCGTTTGCTCTCTTGCCACCATTTGCTTAATATATGTAAGTACAAAAATTTCATCAGGTGATGGAATATCCTTAAAATAATAAACCTCAAGGTCAAGCTGCCTTTTATTGTTTTTTGTGTCGATATAACAGCAAATTTCAATCCCATATTCTTCAAGTAATTTTGCCCTTCTTCTGGAAATTTTACTAGCTCCCCAAATGGCTACCTTCGGATGATGTGGATTATGTTTTTTAAGCCACTTTGCTAAATAATAGGTTTTTATCTTATAGAATGATTTATCTCTATAAATGGAATCAGTGCGTGAGATTCTTGTATCGGAATCATACCAATCAAGTAATACTTTATTAATCTTTCCAATTTTAACACCGTTATCAAGCCACCTTAACCACATTTCATAATCTTCCGGGAAATCGCCATGCAAATACATTCCATTTTCGGTTGCAACTTTCCTACGCCACATGGCAGTTGGATTAACGATGGGGAGTTCTATAAATCTGTTCTTGTATATATCATCAAATGTGATCAATGAATTACTCCAGTCAACAAATATCGCCATACCACCGGTAAACTCTGAGTGACTTATGTGTTTAACTAAAGTTCCTACTGCTCCGTAATTTGAATTATCCAATAAAAACTCGAGCTGCATTTCCAATCTTTCAGGGTACGACCAGTCATCCGAATCCATCCGGGCAATAAATTCCCCCTTGCAATTTTCCCAACCTTTGTTAGATGCAAACATTACTCCCTGTCTTGTTTCCTTAATTAGCTTAAAACGACAATCACCATCAACGAAAGTTTGAGCAATAGTTGAGCTATTATCGGTTGAATTATTATCAATTAATATGCATTCAAAATCTGTAAAAGATTGGTCTAGAATACTTTTAATTGCCCGACTTATGGTATTTTCTGCATTGTAGAATGGGAGAATTACTGATATCTTGGGTTGTACTACTGACATGTTAGTTTTTTACTGTTAACACATCCACAGGTATAGTATGTAGGTTTTTCAATCGGTAAATAAATATTCTTTTTGCAATATTTCCACCTCTGATTATTTGAATAGTATCTGCAGGAATTACTTGCTCAAAATGAGTATAAAAAACATTGTCGGGCTCATGAAACTCTCTGCTATCAGTTAAATAATATGCATCCATTCCTAATGTGAATCCTCCGTGCTCATTATTAATCCATGCATATTTATGAATATCACTCAGTTTCCCAAGTCCAAAACTTCTTAATCCTGCAGGTGTTGCAGCATAATAATCAAAGTTGGCTAGAGGAAACCAATTGTCACCAATTAGAATGCTATTTTCTGACATCAAACCAAGGTCAACATCTCGTTTATGTATTTGTTTAAAACCTTCGCCAGCCTGACTATATCCGAACAGGTCAAGGGATGGATCTTTTTTTCCAATACGATTATATTCCTGAGTATTATCCAAGGGAAATAATCCCATATTTATTTGAGTTAAACCAAGGGTTATCGTCAAGACAATCAAGCCCAGAGAAAACAAAATTACTGTAGGTATTCTCTTTGTTTTATCAGAATATTTTTGCGCCACAAAAACAGCTGCTATGGGAATTAAAGTTGTGAAACCAGGAGCGGTCCAATGTGGAAGTGTTCGCCTGAAAAGTGAAAATATCAGAAAAGTGATTATTATTGGTATTCCTGATAGTAATATTATCCTTAGCCTGCTTTTTTTAATATCAAGTTTTCCCTTAATTGCAGCCACTATGCCAATAATAATTAGTGCATAATTAATGGGGTTGTTATAAAGTATCTCGCCTATTAGTTCATTTAAAAAATAATCAAAGTCAATTGAATAACCACTCATATCAACTCTTTGGGTGTGAAATGAAAAACTAATAAAATCATTTTGAATGTTCCAAATTAGTATTGGTAATGATATTATAGTTGTGATAAGAATTGATATATATAACCACTTGCTTTTAAGCCATTCGCGATTATAAATCAGTATATACAAACCGATCCCAAACCATAAAAAAACAGTTGTGTATTTTGATAATATTCCAAGTCCTATTACAGCTCCTACTTTCAACATGTTAATACCCGACATTGGTAAATTTGGACAACTGGGAACAGTTTTAATCATCAGATAAACTGCCCAAAGCCAAAATAAGCTTTGAGGTGTATCTGGTAAAATAAATACTCCTGTAATTATTGTTGAATATATTGAAGCAGTGTATAATAGAGAGGCATAATATCCTGTTCTTGAGTCTCTAATCTCCTTGCCGATATTGAATATTATCCATAGATTAACAGCTCCTGTTATTACAGATCCCAGTCTTAGAAAAAACTCACTTTGAAATAATAAATTAATAGTTGTTAATTGCATAAAAAGGCCAACCATCAGTGGATGATCGAAATGCGACCAGTCGGGATAGAGTGCATAAAGACGGTAATAAACCTCATCATTTCCAAGCTCAAGAAATCCGGCTAACAGCCCTCTAATTATTGTGGATATCACAATAAGGTATATCACATAATTAGAGTATTTCTTGTTATTATCCATAAAGCTAATTCTTTCTTCTTGCTTTTATTAATCTTGCAGCCAAGTATGCCAATGTGAGTGCTATGAGGAAATAAATAATTCTTAATCGCATCGTTGCTGTTTTGTCTATTTCAGCAGTTTTAAGAGTTTGGGGAGATTCACCACTATATCGTATAACTGGATTAAGATACATTACAGAATTATCATAAAAAGTAATTTCTGTCCTTAGGTATGGATCATCATTACTAATGATATATGTTGCAACATTATTGTTGGGGATTACCTTTTTAACAATCCCGTTATTCCCAATAAACCTTATTTCAGACGCTATAGTATCTACTTTAACAGTCAGTGTATCATAATTCAAAATAGCCGACAGGAGCTTTGGTATATTTTTCGATCTCTCAACCTTTGTTAACATGGGTTCATCATCGTGTCTAATAAAATCCATTCCATATGCAGCACCTTTCTCTAAATTCATCATTATAGATTCCCTATTAATATTAGGTGAATTGATCATGGTAAACCTTCTTCCCACATGGTTACTATTTGTAACATCATGTGCATCATCGTTACCAATAATATAGGCTACCTGTCCTGATGACAGTGCAGCATCCCAGTGTTTTAGCGATACTCTTACATTGTTAAGTACTTCAATTCCATCGTAATTTGTCAGGTACTTCATATCATCAACCGAATAACCATTTCTAAGAAGTGGATGTGCCAAAATAACTAATCTGGAGTGTTCTTTTAATTGGTCGAGTACCCATTGTTTCATGCTCAAAGTTTGCCCAAACATTAAATCAACCCATAGTACCTTATCGGCATCGATACACACCTGATGGGTTTTAAATATGTTGTAACCATGCTCATAAGTGGGTATAAACGCAGGATTATCCTTGCCAAAATAATTTATTTTTTGATAGTCAGAAGTTGCAACATGGTCGAACCCAAGGATGGTATATATACTGTCGATTAGCTCATTAGTATTTTTGCGTCCATCTGTAATTCCAAGCCATGCTTTTGATTGTACCTGAAAATTACACTTTTTCCAATTTGAAGAATCAATAGTTTGATATGGGTTATAGAGTTTGTTACCTATAAAAGGTACAGGTCCTGAAAATTTATAAACAGGCGAAAGTAAATAGTACATTATCAGCATTCCGATGATAACTATAAACACATATAGAATGAACCGCCATATAAAGCGAAGTAGTTTTTTCATATATTTAAAATTGTTGCAAAATAAAGAAAAGATATTGGAATAATTCCTCATTTTGGAAAAATTACTATATTTGTACTATAAAAATACTCAAATCCATCAACTCTT
>CALDOI010000270.1 GCA_937912115.1 uncultured Bacteroidota bacterium
AGGAGCCATTGATAATCAGGTTATCAAAATAACTTTCTAATCCGGTGGCAAAGTTCACGGAATTGATCTGTATAATCGATTTCTTCAGGTCATATTCAGTAACCATGTCCCGATATGGATCAACATCACAATCGCAAGTTATATTACACGAAGTAGTAAGTATAATTATTAGGCTAACCAAAACGAAAAAACTACGAAGTTTCATTGATTAATTTTTTTAGATTAGTTTGGGGTGCTAAGATAGTTAAACAACAGAGGTTTAGCAAATTTTGTGAGCATTATTTCAACAATTCTATCTTGGTAATGCTTAAATTATTATTTTTATTCTTTAATGATATTAGTAGTATGAAAATAAAAAACATAATCTTTGACTTCGGCGGTGTAATTTTAGATATAGATCCTCAATTAACGGTTAATGAGTTTGTTAAGCTTGGATTTAATGACTTTGAAAAGCTGATGACGCCTAAATTTACAGAGGATATTATAGGTAAATTCGACCGTGGAATATTAACTCCGGAGTTGTTTCGTAAGAAACTTAAGGCATATTTAGATATAAAAGTGACCGATCAGAAGTTAGATGATGCATGGAATGCATTGCTATATGATATTCCGCAAGAAAGAATTGAGGTTATTGAGAAAGTAAAGAAAAAGTATAAAATTTACTTATTAAGTAATTCTAATGAAATACATTATGATTTATTTGTAAGAGATTTGCAGTTGCGATTTGGATATCGTGAGTTTGATGAGTTATTTCATAAAGCCTATTTTTCGTTTGATCTACATTTACTCAAACCTAATCCTGAGATTTATGAGTTTGTGATAAATCAACATGGACTATTGCCTGAAGAAACCTTATTTATCGATGACAAGGAAGAGAATATTCTTGCTGCTCAAAAATTAGGATTACGAACCTATAAATTGGGTAAGCCCGAACGAATTAGAGATATTTTCGACAATGGAAAGCTAGTTAAGGGATTGGATATTGTATAATGGCTTAGCTTCTTTTATCTAATAATATTGAAACTTACTTACTTGTGTTGAGCTAAGACAGATTTACCAATTCTATATTATCTATAGTACTCCCTAATATCATCAATAATGGTTTGAATATCATCAAATGATTCAGTTTCCATTAGCCTCATCCTGAATGGTTTGAAATTAGGATAGCCCTTGAAATAATCAGCCCAGTGCTTTCTTATTTCAATAATTCCACGACGTTCTCCCTTCCATTCAATGGATTTACTAAGTTGAATCATACTTATTCTAATTCTTTCGGCAATGTCGGGTGGAGGTAATATTTCTCCTGTATTAAGATAATGTTTTATTTCCTTGAAAATCCATGGGTTACCATAAACACCTCTGGCTATCATTAATCCGTCAACTCCAAAATTATCTTTAAAATATTTTGCGGAAACAGCATCAATAACATCACCATTACCAAAAATTGGAATGTGCATTCGAGTATTATTTTTTACTTCACCAATTAAGGTCCAATCGGCTGGAATACGTGGTTTTTGTGTCCGTGTACGCCCATGAATAGTGAGAGCTTTAATGCCAACATCCTGTAATCTTTCTGCAATATCAACAATCTCCTTATGTTCATCGTCATAACCCAGCCGGGTTTTAACAGTAACCGGTAACGATACAGAATTTACTACTGCCTCGGTCATTTTTATCATTTTTGGTATATCATTCAGAATACCTGATCCGGCACCTTTTGCAACTACCTTTTTAACTGGACAGCCATAATTTATATCAATAACATCTGGGTTTGCTCGTTCGGCATATTGTGCAGCTTTTATCATCGAATCAATATCATGACCAAATATCTGTATTCCAATGGGGCGTTCAAACTCTTCAAAATCAAGTTTTTTAACACTTTTAGCAGCATCCCTAATTAATCCCTCAGAAGAGATAAACTCGGTGTACATCATATCTGCACCAAACATTTTGCATACATATCTAAATGGTGGGTCAGTAACATCCTCCATTGGGGCAAGTAGTATAGGGAAATCACCAAGGTTTATATCGTTTATTTTAATCAAATTTCTTTTTTTTGTGATTTGTTGGCATTATTATTCTGGATGCAAATAGATACTTAATAAGTTTGCAAAAATATTAATTTTGCACTTCATTAAAAAATGGATATAATTAATGAAACGAATAGCATTTTTGAGTTCTCTCTCGCCTTTTGGTAAGTTGTTATTATTGTTTGGCACCGTACTGCTATTTGCAATTGTTAGTGCCTTAGGAGGACTTCTTGCAGGCATGTTGCTATTTAATGCTTCCTTTGCTGAGTTGGCATCGTATATTTCAAATCCTGTAACTGCAAAGGCAGTATCTTTTATAAAATATTATCAGTTAGTAAATCAAATTGGGATATTTATACTGCCGGCTCTTTTCTTTTCTTTTCTGGTTAGCAATAATTCAGTTGCATATTTGGCTATGGGTAATGCTCCTAAGCTTATAAGTATTCTTGTTGGCGGATTGATAATTTATGCCATACTACCATTTAATAATTATCTTGATGAGTTAAACAGGCAGATGAGTTTACCTGAATTCTTATCAGGAGTTGAAGAGTGGATGATGGATAAGGAATTTCAAGCAAAGAAGTTGACTACAGTCTTTCTGCAAACAAATACCATTGGTGGATTATTGATAAATATAGTTATAGTAGCATTGGTTCCGGCCATAGGTGAGGAATTGTTATTTAGGGGAGTTTTAATAAAGTTGTTTAACCAGATGACAAAGAATATTCATATTGCGATATTAATATCATCAATAATTTTTAGTGCTATCCATCTTCAATTTTATGGTTTTCTTCCCAGATTAATGTTGGGAATGGTGTTGGGCTATTTATTTGTTTTCACAGGGAATATTTGGATCCCCATTTTTGTACATTTCCTTAATAATGCTTCCTCGGCAATTGTTTATTATCTACATCATAATGGACATATTAAAGTTGCCATGGAGGACTTTGGTTCATCATCAAACACTGTGTACATAATTGGCAGCTTGCTTATCACCTTATGGTTAATGTCGATTATATATCAAAAGGAAGGTGCCGACAGGTTTAATATTAGTGATTAATTACTCCCTATATCTTCTTGTTTACCTCAGAAATTCTAACCGGTATTGCTGCATTAATCTCTACTATCTTTTTATTGTAGATAAGTTGATTGTATTTAAGTCCGAATAATTTAAATGAGTTTTTTCGATATTTGATATAAACACAATAGTCAGGCCAAACCTAATATAAAACAAAAAAGGCCGTTTCATATGAAACAGCCTTATATTTTTAAAGTAAAAAATCGACTATTTATCTCTTCCTTTTCGGGTTGAGTAGTTAATTTTTAGTGCACCAGCTTTACGAAGTTCTTGTTTAACGTCAGTAACGATACCCATTTTAGTGATACCATCAACTTTTAATGATGTTGTAATGAATTTCTTATCAGCTTCTTCTCTATCTTCTCTTTCTTTGGCTACAAATTCTTGAATATCATCAACATTCGCAAAAGTATCGTTTAACTGAATACGTGAATTTGTTCCATAAAGTTTTGATTTAACCGGAGGTCCAATATAGATGTAACTTACCAGAGATTTCTTTTCAAGCTTTTGAACTTCAGTTGCTTGTGGCAGCTTAGTTTTAACTTTCAAAGTTACTTCCCTCATTACAGTTGTTACCATAAAAAAGAACAACAACATGAATATAATATCAGGTAGCGATGAAGTATTTATCGCTGCTGACCCTTTTCCTTTTTTAGTTTTAAATCTCGACATGCTATTTACCTCCTATATCTTCTGGTTCAGCTTCAGAAATCCTGACAGGTATTGCATTATTAATGCCTTTTATCTTATTATCATCAATGAGCTGATTGTATTTTAGACCAAATAGCCTCAACGATAGATCATCCTTCATTTGATGAAAAGCTTTAGCAAGTTCATCTTGAACCGCTATATACATATCATACGATGTACCTCTGTCATTTTTTAATGAAATAATTCCTTGCGACATATCCATTTCAATGCCCAGTTCTTCAATAAGCCTTGGCTTATATTCAGGATATGATAAATCACCGGGATGAATTGACATAAAATCAATTGCTTTTTGTTTAAGCATACTTATATCACCTGGTTTACCATCAATAAGTAAACGATCGTGGCTGTTTATAAGAACCTTTAATATATTTCGGTCTTTAACAACAATATCTTCAACGTCATTTTCAACAGGTGGAGGAAGTCTACGGGTAATACCGGTATCCACATCCATTGTTGTAGTAACGAGGAAAAAGATAAGCAGCAAAAAAGCAATATCTGCCATCGATCCTGCATTTATTTCAGGGGCTGCTTTTTTAGCCATAACTTATATTATTTAAATAATTTAATTACTGATGCGTAAAGAATAGATACAACAGTCAGGCCAAAAGCAATATAAGTTGCGAATAAACCCATTCCTACTAATCTTGAGGTCTCTGCAGTTGTTTTTAATTCTTCAAGTCTGTATTCCGAAAAATCGTTACCCGCCAGGGAGTATGCTACTACTATAACCACTACCATCATAACAATGCTTATTAGCATTTTAACAAGGTTTTGAGGGTTAGTAATAAATCCGTAAATGGGTGATATAACCATCACTGCTACACCAACTATGAGCAATATTTTAGCCCAGTTAATAAATAGTTCTGTATCAAGCATTCCAGCATAGAATAATACTCCAGGAATCACTGAAAGTGCCAGCAACAGGTATAATATCCATCTTGTAATATTGGCAATATTATCTTTCATGATTCTTATTTTTTACTGAATTGGTTAAGTACATCAATGAATGCGATTGAGCTATCTTCCATATCGTTCACAAGATTCTCAATTTTTGAAATGATATAATTGTAGAAAATTTGTAGGATAATCGCTACAATAAGACCGAAAACAGTTGTAAGAAGAGCTACTTTGATACCATCGGCAACAACGGTAGGTGAAATGTCACCAGCTGCAGCAATATCATCAAATGCCTTAATCATACCAATTACCGTACCCATAAATCCAAGCATAGGGGCAAGAGCAATAAATAATGATATCCAGCTAACTCCGGATTCAAGTCTTCCGGTTACAACACTACCATAAGCAATTATGGCTTTTTCAACCTCGCCTAAACCATCATCATAACGGTTCAAACCTTCACCAAATATACTGGCAACAGGTCCTTTAGTGTTACGTACAACTTCTTTTGCATTATCAATACCACCACTGTTTAATGCTTCTTCAACATTTTTCAACAATTTTTTGGTGTTAATTGATGCCATGCTTAGATAAATGATACGCTCGATACTAATGGCTAACCCAAAAATAAGAGCCAATAATACGATACCCATAAATCCCGGACCACCTTCAATAAATTTTTCCTTTAATATTTGGTGGAATGAAGTAGGTGCTTCAGTTGCAACCTCAGCAACTTTTTCAGCAATTTCTTCTGCAACAGTGGTTGAGTCACCTGCAATTGTCTCAGCAATAGCAGTTGTGTCTTCAGCAACGTAATCCTGCGCATAAGTGTAGTTTGATAACCCAACGGAAATCAACATAACTAATGAAAGTAAGGCAATAAATTTTCTCATGATTGTAAAAATTATTTTCAGTTTTTATTTTACTTTTACGAAAGAACAAAGTTAAAAATATATTTTGAATAAATACTAATAAACTATTGTCCTATTTTACAAACGGCAAATATAGAAATATATGATAGTCGGTAATAATAAATTTTAAAATAATAATGATTCTAAACAAGGGAGTTACTCCTTTTATACATAGTATATTGAGAATTTTGTTGGTTTTATTGCACTATTTCCAATTATTCTCGAATATACTATTTTTAATGAATTACTGGTGAGCATTTTAAGTAAAAATTGATGCTCACCTATATGCTCACCAAAATTTTTCCTTTTTATGCTTTGTTCAACATGATGTAAAAAATAAAACCACCGTAAAATCAGTGCTTTACGGTGGTTTGCTTCATTTTGAATTTGTAAAAAGCGGAGAGGGCGGGATTATTTTCAATGATCCTAAAATAGGTTATACTTTGCAATCATAGAAACCCAAATCCTTTAGCAAGGATTTTGTGTTTTTATTTTCTAATACTTGTGCAAATGAATTTGCAACGTCTTAAAAAATAAAAAAACCCACAACTATCGTTGCAGGTTTCCTTTTGCGGAGAGGGCGGGATTACTATCGTGATCCCAAAAATGGAATCCAGTGCAATCATAGAAACCTAAATCTTCTTTCGAAGATTTAGTGTATTTTATTTTCTATTTCAAACATCAAACAAGTTTGAGTTTTCATATAAAACAAAACCCACAATCGATAAATCGATTGCAGGTTTCCTTTTGCGGAGAGGGCGGGATTCGAACCCGCGGTACACTTTTGG
>CALDOI010000271.1 GCA_937912115.1 uncultured Bacteroidota bacterium
TATATTATCATGGCAATCGATGCAACTACTACCTGCTATTTTAAAATTCCACTTAGCCTCTTTTTTATGACAAACAAAACAGGGGGTTGCCAAATGAGCTCCTGATAATGGAAATTCGGTTTTATCGTGCCGTTCAATTGTAAACGAAGATCCAACAAACCCTTGAGTTGAATGACAGTCGGAGCAATCACTTACCTTACCCGGTTTCGCAAACTGACTTTCATGATAATCTTTATGACAATCGGTACAACGGTTATGTTTAACGGGGTCGGTTAGCTTAGTTTTGTGACATTTTTTGCAATCAACAAACTGGTGTTTTGCTTCTAGTTTAAATCGGGTTTTGCTGTGATCAAAAGCATCCATCGAGCTAATTACATGAAATGATTGCTCATCATGACATTGAGTACAATTTTGACCAAATTTATTATCATGAATATCTTTATGGCAGCTTGTACATGATTCAAATGGAATATTAGCAAACTCCTGAAACTTGTTCCCGTTTAGTGTAGTAATTTTATGACAACTGATACATTCTACTTTCTGGTGTTTTCCTATTAATCTAAACTTTGTTTTATCATGATTAAATGTTGTTGTTGGCTTAAAGGCATTAAAATCATGACAACTACTACAATCGGATGATAGGGTTTTTTGGTGATAGTCATCATGACAGGAAATACAATCGGTTTCTAAACCTAGGTAGGTATAATCTTTCTTTTTTACTTCGATATCAACAATAAACTCTTTTTTATGACATTTTTCACACTCTTGTTTTTTATGGACTCCCAATAATTCATATCCGGTTTTGCTGTGATCGAATTCATTTTTATCGAAACGAATCATTTCAAATTTCCTACCGTGGTGATCGCTATGGCAAACAATACAATCTTTACCTGCTATTTGATCAGATGAATGATATCCCTTGTTGCTATCTATGCGATCTTTGAGTAAGGTATGGCATTCCAAACATTTAGCATTCGACACTTTCTCACCAAGAGTATGACATTCAGTACAATTAGACATTCCTTCCAAATGTGCATGCTCTGCAGATAGATCGCCAGGTGAAATTTGTGAAAAACCGAACTGTACAACGAAAAACAATAAAATACTCAAAAGTATTTTTAATGCCAATAGCCAGCTGTTAATATTATTTAAATTCGTAAGCATCAAATTAATGGTTAAGCAGGGGTTCTCCAAATTTTTTAGTTATCTGTAAACCTATTTTCTTCAGAAACTGTGTTGGCAGTTCTCCGCCAATAAATATATAAATTAAATCATTATCAACACTTTCTTCTCCTCCATCATCTGGTAATTGAATAATTACCTCCTTCTCTTTAATTTCTAAAGGCCTAACATTAGAACGACCAATAATTCTGTTTTGTTGTATTGCTTCTGTTATGCGTTCTCGATTCTTAGGCTTGACTCCCTGAAATCCTTCACCGCGATAGAATAGACTAACCTTATTATTATCAGCCAGTAACAATGCCGATTCTATACCAGCATCTCCACCACCAACTACAATAATATTTTTCCCGCTTATATCTTCGGGTTCAAGTAACCGATACGCAACTTTTTCGGTATTTTCGCCTGGTATGTTTAATTTACGAGGAGTCCCTCTTCTCCCAATAGCAAGCAAAACTCTGGAGGTCGTATATTTTTTACCAGTTATAGTAATAACCGTAAAGTGATTATCTTCGGTTTCTATTGCATCTACTTTCGAATTTTCAACAACACTTATGTCGTTTTTATCAAGGGCATCAACCCAAAGGTCAAGTAGTTCCTTTTTGCTGGTTTCTGATAGCTTAACCTTTCCATATAAAGGTAAATCCATTGCAGAAGTCATTACAATTTTTTGTCTGGGAAAAGTTGATACTGTACCTCCCAGCGAGTCCTGCTCGAGTATTAATGTATTAAGGTTATTCTTTTTTGCTGCTAACGATGCCGATATCCCGGCAGGCCCTGACCCTACAATAATCAAATCATAATCAGTAGCAGTATTTTTTTTAAAGGAACTAGCGATATTTCCAACTGCTTGTTTTCCTTGTTCAACAGCATTTTTAATAAGTCCCATGCCTCCCAACTCACCAGCAATAAAAATCCCTGATATATTTGTTTCAAAATTATGGTTTATATGAGGTAGCTCAACTCCACGTTTTTCGGTACCAATACAAAGTGTAATAGCCTCAGTTGGGCATGCGTGAAAACAAGCACCATGCCCAATGCACTGTGATGCATGTATAGTAGTTGCTTTTCCATCCTTTATTCCTAGTATATCTTTTTCAGGACAAGCAGCAATACATGCCCCTGTTTGAATACAATGGTTTATATCAATTACCGGATGAAGTGATACTGGTTCATGACTACCTTCTAGTTTTGCCTTTTCTATTTTTCCTGCAACAATATCTGACTTTTTCTTCTGATTTTTTAAATAGTAAACTACTACAGCAACAGTAATAATAATTACAATCGAATAGGTTATTATTTGCTCTACTAATTGTTCCATATCAAAAAATCCATCTATAACCAAAAGTTAAAGAAACCACAACGTGTATAATCATTATTATAAGCATAATAATGGCAAATGGTAAATGTGCAACATGCCAATATTTAAACAAATTTTGCATCGTTGTTAAACGATC
>CALDOI010000272.1 GCA_937912115.1 uncultured Bacteroidota bacterium
AGTTTATAAATCGTACCTTGATCGTCAAAATATACCCCAGAATACTTTATAACCCAAGTTTACCACTCAGCCCCCAGCAAATTCCATAACCTTCTGAAATAATACGTTTTGTGTGGTTTTTACTCTGAAATATTACGTCTAAGAATATAGGCCTTGACTATCTTCTAAAAACAAGCTATATATGGCTCCTATGGCAATTCATTACGTCTAAGGGGCTGGATATGGATTTGGCTAACCTTCACCTTCATTGGCGGGTCAGCAAGCATAAAGAAAAATCGTATCGTTCCTATAGTTTGGCTCGCGCATACAGAAAGGACGGCAAAAATCGCAAGGAAATTTGCGTCAAACTTGGGAAATTGTCCGATGAAGCTGCAAATAGATGGCGAGTTCTATTGAAAGCAATAAAAAAACCGGATGCCTTTGTTACTACTTGTGATGACATAGCTGTCACAAACCATTTTGCCTATCTCGATATCGCTACGGTTAGTTCCGTATGGGACTATTGGAAATTGGATGAAGTTTTTCAACATAACGGCATGCGTAATGTCGACGTCGCAAACATTGCAAAAATGTTAACAATTAACCGATGTATTGATCCAGTGAGCAAATCACAAACTCCAGAGTGGTTTAAACATACTTCATTGAAGTGGATTCTCGATATTAAAGTTGAATCAATTAATGCATCACGTGTATTCCGTGAATTGGAGGTAATAGAAGAAAAGAAAGAGACAATATGTTCTCATCTTTTTAAGTTGATGAGTACACGTAATCCTGCATCAATGAAATCAATATTTTATGACCTTTCCAGTACTACCTTCACTGGATCACGTTGTTTGCTTATGAAATGGGGCCATTGCAAAGAAGGTTATCGAAATCATATAGTTTTAGCAATTGTCGTAAACAATAATGGCTTGCCTTTCTACTGGGAGGTGTTACCAGGTGGCACTGCAGATGCAACTACAATTGTTTGGCTGCTGGAACGGATGAGAAAGCGTTTCAAGGTAAAAAGCACTACTCTGGTTTTCGACCGAGGCATGGTTTCCGACGATAATCTTACACTTCTTGAAGGGGATGAAATAAAATACATTTCGGCTATGGATAAAAACCAAATAGAAGACATAACAGACCTTGATTTTAATCAATTTTTTCACCTTGATCCTCTGCATGTCGATAAACAGGCCGAAGAGTTAGAAGGTTTTTTTAAGCTTGATGGCAACACATATTACAGAGAAGTAGTTGTAAAGGAGAATAGGCGATATCTTCTGTGTTTTAATCCCCAATTATTCAAAGATCAAAGGAATGCAAGAGACCAAGCAATAATAAACTTTAATGCATTTACCGACAATTTGAATGCTGAATTGCTGAAAGCAAAAAAGTCACGACAACAAGAAGCAACTTACAAAAAATTCAAGAAAGGAGCGTCTAAGTGTAAGTTGAGCAAATTTATTGATGTTTCGTTGGAAATCATCAATGTCAGAGGAAAAACAGATGAGATGAAAATAAAAACATACCAGGGAAGTGTTGTTGTTGATAAAGAAAAGAAAATAGCTGCAGGAAAACTGGATGGCTTCTGGCTACTGGTAACAAATCATACTGAAAATGACAGTGGTATTTTTGAAGTTCCTGCTAAAGAAGCGATAAGTCCATATCGAGACAAGGTAGTAATTGAATCAGCATTTAGAGATATCAAATCATTTGTGGAGGTATCGCCAGTTTTTGTTTGGACTGAAGCTCATGTAAAAGCGCACTATACTATTTGTGTATTGTCTCATTTGATAAATCGCACCTTAACGTTGCGGCTTCATAAATTTGAGGGAAATTTAACAGCAGGAACTGTGTCACACGAAAAACTATATAAAAAGCTATCAGGCTGTATGATTGATCAAATTAAAATTGAAAACGTCGGGCTGTCAACGTATAACATGAGCGAATCCAATGATGAACAAAAGGAATTATTAGATCGAATCGAATTACGGGAATTGCTGAGAGATAATATTATTAAAAAAGCACGGGCCGCTTAGCCATAAATAGTTACGTCTACGAAAAAAACACACTTATCATGTGATTACAATGCTTTACCCTGTTTGGGTGGTAAACTTGGGTTTAAGGGAATGAATTAAAAGGTCTTGGAGTGCTGCAACTTGCGGCGTTTTGCCA
>CALDOI010000273.1 GCA_937912115.1 uncultured Bacteroidota bacterium
ATAAATAAGTATGAGACGAAAATCCTGATAAAGTGATTAGATCGTAAGCGGTTCCAGCTCCAGAGCCATTGTTAGTTACAGTGAATTCAATAAATCCAGAATTGTCTATAAACCCCCAACCCTGCTTGTTGCCTGTATATGCTATATCGATTAATGGTACACCTGAGGCGGGAGAGACTGATGGAAACGCAAGGTAGCTTTCACAATATTCACCATAGCAACCCCATGTTGCATTAATTGTACTTTGTCCATTATTACACCCAGCAAGTTTTACGGTTTCTGATAATATTATTATTTCTCCAAAATCGAAGCGATTGTTTCCCCCTGGCATATCAGAGCCAGTTATTATTATTGTATCAACCAGTATTGGGCCAGGACCGGGATCAAGGATTAAGGTTCCAATATTTATTGATAATACTTCTATATCTGTGGTGTGTTCATCAAGTATTATTAAAGTATCTAAGGATGCAACCAATCCTTGTTGTTCAATTGTAAAATCACGTGTTATGGATTGATTTATTTGAATTGTTGCCGAGCTATTGGTGATGTTTGTGATTACAATTGAAGGATAATAATAATTCTGTAAAGGCGAATCGAACCCTGAGTAAACAGAGTTGTTATAAACTACATTATAGATAAAGTCTTCCGTATTATCATATCCACAAATAATTTCTGCATTAAAATCAACATCATGTGATGTATTATTTAGGATATCAGGTAATGAAAATGTGGGTTGGTTTAAATTTGTAATATCTAGTTCAGCAGCATTTAGGATGGATCCTACAATATACTTGCAATTCGTTGGTAGGTCAAGAGTAAGAATTGCTCCCGATATTGTACTGCCTGATGTGTTTGCGATAATAAATGAGAAAGTACTATCTCCTTCACAAATAATTAGCGAATTTGGCTTATCCGTTGGAGAAACCATTATTTGCGAAAACACCGGACATACTCCAATAACTAGAAATAGCAATAATACTAGTTTTGTTAGTTTTCCAGAAGTCGAAATATTTGCCTTTTTCCTTTTGCTGCCTAATATCAACAACTTACAATTATTTAATTGGTTTTGATGCCTTAAAGATAGGAAAAGAGAGGAATTAAATGATAATATGTAAATAAACTCTTATTAGTTAGCTTTATGTGGAGATGATTACTTAATCTATCTTATTAAGGTCACTGTTCCACTGGTAGCAGTATTTCCATCACCGTTATCCGTCCCCTTCCAAACAGCTCCATTTTTAAATATTGCCGAAATATGCCAGATATAACTTCCTGTGGGTAATTCTTTTCCTTTGTAAGTTCCATCCCAACCTTCGGCAGGTGAACCATCAGTTAGTTTTGTGCTTTCAAATACCAAATTACCCCATGCACTGTAGACTTCTATTTTGTAGTTTTTTAGATTCACTCCAACGGGTTTAAATATTTGCAACTCAGGATTTGAATTTGATGGAA
This sequence comes from uncultured Bacteroidota bacterium, assembly GCA_937912115.1. Taxonomy (GTDB): domain Bacteria; phylum Bacteroidota; class Bacteroidia; order Bacteroidales; family F082. The sequence continues at coordinate 1,453 of CALDOI010000273.1, forward strand.
CAAAGGCGTTTGGAACAAAAAGGTTTGTGAATAGCACATTATGTATCTGATATGAGGTATCAGGACAACCAAAATCATTGAACGATACCAGCATAATATTGTAGT